>CALXJA010000197.1 GCA_944388465.1 uncultured Emergencia sp. | reverse complement strand
CGCCCATCAAGGGTAGGCGTTTCAGGGCGTTACCCCGTCATTCCACCTATCAAACTACCAGTTCTCCGAACAACGGAAAACCGTTGCCCGTGCGCAGACTTTTTACCGCCTGCGAACGAGTCGCACTGACCCAGAAATCTTCCGTGGATTTTTCTCCTTCCCCCTTTGTATTGGCGATAATCGTATTCGCCAGTTTTAAAATATCTTTTTCGCTGCGGATATATCGAAAAGGATTGTAATGCATGGACTTTTTAAAATTGATCGTATTTAAAATCTTGATTTCATATCCGGCTTTTTTCAGCATCCGACCGCATTCCAGCACGATGGTCCCTTTCGGATCCGTAACGACAAACGATACTTTCTCCGGCATCTGCATCAGCTGCGGCTTCACGTAAAATCTGGTCTTTCCACTGCCGGAACCGCCGATCACAATGACGTTTTTATTTCTGGCGTACTGCGGCTTGGCCGGCCGACTGTTGAGCGTCAGCCTCTCTGTCTGGGTCAGCAGAATATTGTTCTCAAATACCGGATCAATAAAGGGACGGATATCTTTTTCCGTTCCCCACCTGGCAGAGCCGTACTCTTCTCCCGGCCGGTACTTCTTAGCATTCTTCGTCCGATAGGTTACCACCGCCCAGAGAACCGCCGCCCCGGTCATCCCCGTCATCAGGTCAATGGGATGAAAACTCGGAAGAAGATTTTCAAAAGGCAGCCCGAAATTCATCAGAACCGCCAGTACCCGGTCAAAAGCGGAACCTCCGATACAGTGCCGGTACAGCCAAGCTTCTTTGTCTACCAGATAAAAAATAATCAAATACGGAATGCTCCAGGCAGCCAACCGGGTTGGTTGGATATCTCCCAGTTTTAACCAGAGCGCATCTCTGGCCTTGCGCCAAATGGGCGGCTTCCCTTTCCCGTTTTCCCTCATCGTGTCTGCCCCCTGTCTTTTTGCTTGTTCAGTTCTCTTTCTCTGTGCTTAACCGTCCGCTCAATCGCTTTCTGCAGCCGCTTGCGGATGGAAACCTTTTTCCCTCTCTGCAGTGTCACTCCGGTGTATTCCTTAAACGCTGCTGTCATAACGTCTGTATCCTTCGCTCGGAAGAACACCAGATACCGGGGCGGCTCCGTAGATTTATCTTTTTTCAGGCTGTAGTCGATACTGTATTTTCTGGCCACCCGCTCAAAAGAACGGATATTTTTATCTGTGATCTCAATATTCGTCAGCTGGCTTCCATCTTTCATCATGTCATCCAGGCTCTTTTTTCCCCGTTTTACTACTTCCGAGTTCTCTTTTGCCGGAGATTTTGGCTGTGATTTTGCTTTTTCCATTTCTCTTAAGAGTTTCCGGAGCGCCGCTTTCAGAATCTCCGCCGTGATCTTGCCGCCCTTGACGCACAGGGCGATTGTTTTCTCATTGACTTCTTCCTGCATGGATTTTTACTCCCTCCTTTCCCGGTTGGTTCCCTCCGATAATGGAAGAAGCAGATCCACATTTCCAATCTCAGGAATCCCCACCTGCTGTTCCACCACCGGAAGATACCCTTTGCTCTTTAACAGCTGGTATAAAAACACCCGCCCTTTTTGCGTCCACTCCGTCTGATATTTCACTTCCATCGTTCCGTCCCTACGCCGTATCTCCACAGACGTGCTGCAGGTATATCCCTGGCCCTGATACGGAGCGTATAATATCCACTGATTCCGGCATTTGTACTGGACACCCCAGGCACAAAGAAGTTTGTTTAGCCGGATGGCGCTCATACCGTAATCCTTGGCGATCTGCGTTGTAAGTACCAAGGACGGCGAGTGCAGAATCTGATCCAGATAAACCGCTTTCGGACGGAGCCTTGCTATCTGACAATTCTGCTGCTGAATCTGCCCGTCCAACCGGCTGCACTGCCGGGAAAGTTCCCGTACCTGCTGGTTTGCCAGCTGCAGCGCCCTGGCCATAACTTTTTCCGGGGAATTCCAGGCCTTTTCCAGCTCCAAGAAATACTGCCGGTAGAGCCGCCCCTTCTCACTCCGCTGAATCATGCAGATGTGCTTGGCCATATCAATACTGATCTGATAATCCACCATGGTTTGCATCCCGCCGGCGGTCGAACATTTTTGGTACAGCCTCTCAAAGTCCTCATGCTCGCTAAAACCATAGGCACACATCCGTGGAAACCATGTGCGAAACTGCGTCTTAATCCCCAGCCCGCCGTGTAAATCTCTAGCAGATACTGTTGGATATGCTTCCTCAAAATTTACTTTGATCAAATCTTCCATCCTATTCACCTCTTTTCTGCCTGTGTTTCATTTCCACCGTACATATCGTGATGCGCCAACGCTGTATAGTAGCTGTCAATGGTCATGGGCGCATTGTAAAGCGATGTAAGAAGATACTGCTTGATACTGCGTACCTTCGTTGTGTTTTCCTTAAAGCACTCCAGAACGTATTGGATATGCTCGTTATCCAGCTTCATCAGCTGGCTTTTGACTACCTGCAACGGTTTTTCATCCCCGGCAATGCGTACCGTCCTCCGCCTGCTGCTGCAGATATCTACTAAAATCTCCAGCATTTCATCCAGCACCTTTGCGTCATAGGGATAAGTATTTTTCAGATACTCAAACAAGCATCTCTCTTTAAAATAGTCCCGATAAGCCTGCCTCTCTTTCATTATCCTATCCGCCAATCCGGCTTTTGCTGCTGAAATGATTGGATCAGTATCACTGTTCTCAGTATGATTCTTCTCAGTATTATTAGCGTGTCCTTTTAACATCTCCAGAGATGTGGTTTCAACATTTCCAGACATGTCATTTTGACACGTCTGGGCCTGTCCTTCCGGCATCTCCGGCAGCGCACATTTATGGACATAAATCCGGTCTGGCTTTCCCAGTCCCTGCCGCACCCGTGTGACCAGCCCGATTCCTCTCTTATCGTCCAGTTCCGCCAGCAGACTTCCGGCTTTTTTATTGCCGCAAGATAAAGATTTCATGATATTATCTACCGTATAGTAGATGAACACTTTCCCCTCTTCATCCACCCAACCGTTTTTCAGCGACAGCTGCATCCGGTCTAATAAAAGCCCATAGAGCAGCTTGGCATCAGTGGAAAGTCCTCGAAATATTTCCTGCGTAAAAAGGATTTTCGGAATCCGGTAAAAGGTATAACTCTCCGCTTCGCCACCATAATGAAAAGGGAATATGCGCTTTCTCTCATCTTCCATCTCTCCCCACCTTCAGTTCCTGCATAATCTTTCGCAGGCAGTACCCAATGCAAGGAAAGGCTCTCCCATACGGACAGCCGCCGCATCCGTTTTGCCCGGAAGCGTCTTCCGGCGGGAGAGAATCCGTCTCCTCCGGCATAAGGTAAAAACACTCCTCCAGCTCACAGCCGGCTTTCTTCCCGCCCCAGAAAAAACAATAGGCGCAGGAGTCCGGCTTATCTGCCGCATATTTCCCGCCATCCGGCGCTGTGCTGACTTTCAAATCCATCGCCTCCTTTCTGCCGATTTGTGCCAAACAGCACATGCATACGGCGGAGCCATGATGCTTTTCCTTTGTCTCCGCCGCATGGTATCTGCTGTTTGATCTATGTTTGCCCT
>CALXJA010000196.1 GCA_944388465.1 uncultured Emergencia sp. | reverse complement strand
GGAAAAGAAAGGAAACCGTGCGCGGGCGGACAGGCCTGCACGCGGTCAGAGAAAAGGGGGAGGAAGGATAGATGAAAAAAGTATATGCAGTCAATCTCTGCGTGCTTATGTTCATGCTGTTTACGACCGGTATGACGGCGGGCGCCGCTGACGATGATGAACTGGTAAAGGACATGCTTTCCAGGAGGACAGAAATTCTGGAACAGTATTTCCATGGCGGCGCGGATGCAGACGAATGCAGAGCCGAATTGGAAAGAATTGAGAGCGGCAGTCTGCTCAGGCAGGATGTAGAGAATATGAAGGCCTTCGCCGCCACCGACATAGAAAGCATTCTTGATTTTCGCATTCGCATTCTCTCCTGCCGGCGGAGCAGCTACGGCATTGTCAAAGGCAGAGCGGAGATCCTTTACGTGATGGCCGGATGCGGGACAAAGCGGACGGAAACCTGTCAGTATTTTTTTACTGCAGAAGAGCGAAGCGAAGCATTGAAGCTGACCCAGCTGAAAGTGCATTGAAGAAAAATAACGGGTCGGTTGTTTAAGCGGCAGGGTTTATGGTATAATAAACTCGAATGAACAAATCCAAAAGGAGTGTAGAAAGCACATGAGAGAAGTGTACTTAGACTATTCTGCGACGACTCCGGTGAAAGAAGAGGTGCTGCAGGAAATGCTCCCTTACTTCACAGAGCGTTTCGGCAATCCATCCAGTTTGTACAGCCGCGGTCTGGAAGCAAAAGAAGCTTTAGAGCATGCCCGGGCGCAGGTGGCGCATCTGATCGGAGCAGATCCGAAAGAGATTTTCTTTACCGGCTGCGGAAGTGAAGCGGATAACTGGGCTGTCTTTGGTACTGCTGATGCGCTGAAGAGTAAAGGCAGACATATTATTACCACAAAGATCGAGCATCACGCTATGCTTCACTCCTGCGAATTTTTAGAAAAAAACGGTTTCCATGTTACGTATCTGGAGCCTGAACCGGATGGAACCATACTGCCGCAGAAGCTGGAAGAAGCGATCCGGGAGGATACGATTCTGATCAGTATCATGATGGTCAACAATGAAGTCGGCACGATAGAACCCGTCAGAGAGCTTGCCGCTATAGCGAAAAAGCATGGTATCCTTTTCCATTCCGATGCCGTCCAGGCTCTGGGAAATATTCCTGTCGACGTTAAAGAAATCGGCGCAGATATGATGTCCTTTTCTGCACATAAAATTTACGGTCCCAAAGGTGTTGGCGCACTGTACATTCGCAAAGGCGTACGGATTTCCAACTATCTTCATGGCGGAGCCCAGGAAGCCGGAAGACGCGCGGGCACAGAAAATCTGGCTGAAATCGTCGGATTTGGCAAAGCGGCGCAGCTGGCAGAAGAAAATCTGCAGACACATGCGGAGCATTGCCGTAAGCTGAGAGACCTTCTGATTCAAAAAGTTACGGCAGAGATTCCCGATGTCTTTGTTAACGGCAGCATGGAAAAAAGACATCCGGGTAATGCCAACATCACCTTTAAGTATATTGAAGGGGAATCGATCCTATTGCTGCTGGACTACAAAGGCATTTCCGTTTCTACGGGTTCTGCCTGTTCGTCCAAGTCCCTTGAACCTTCTCATGTGTTAACGGCGCTGGGCGTTCCGGTGGAAATGGTTCACGGCACGGTACGGTTTACCACAGGAGACTTTACAACGGAAGAAGATATCGAATATACAGTAGACAGTTTAAAAGAAATCGTGGCCAGGCTGAGAGAGTTATCTCCGGTAGACGGCAAGAAAGGTTGGTAAAAGATGGGCTTATACAACGATACAGTAATGGATCACTTCATGAATCCGAGAAATGTAGGAGAACTCGAAAATCCTGACGGCGTCGGCACCTACGGAAGTCCGGTATGCGGCGATATGATGCAGATTCATATCCGAGTACAGGATGATGTCATTGTAGACGCCAAGTTTAAAACGTTTGGCTGCGGCAGTGCCATTGCCTCTTCCAGCATGGCGACCTCCATGATTATCGGCAGGACGATAGATGAAGCGCTGGAAATCAGCAATAAGCAGATCATTGAAGAGCTGGGCGGGCTTCCTGCGGTAAAAGTCCACTGTTCTGTCCTGGCCGATCATGCGATTAAATCAGCGATTTATGATTACGCGCAGAAAAACGGCAAAACGTACAAAGGATTAGAGGGATTTGATCCCGATGCAGACGAGGACGATCATGACCACGTTGTCGAAGAATAAAGTACTGCTTGGACTGAGCGGCGGAGTGGACAGCACTGCCGCCGCTTTGCTGTTAAAAGAGCAGGGATTCGCTGTCATCGGTTACTATTTTGACGTTACCGGACAAAACCAAAAAGGTACAGAGGAAGCAGAGAAACTTGCCCGGCAGCTGCATATACCTTTTCTTTCCGAAAATGTGGCAGAAGAGTTTTCGGACAAGGTCATCGCTCATTTTTGCAGCGAGTATGCCTGCGGCAGGACGCCCAATCCGTGTATCCTCTGCAATCCTGAGGTGAAATTCCGCCATCTTCTGCAAGCTGCAGAACAAGAGGGCGCTTTCTATATCGCTACAGGACATTATGCGGATTGCGTTTACGATAGTAGACGAGAAAAATATTACGTAACTCGAGCGGCGAGTCAGAGAAAGGATCAGTCCTACATGCTTTACCGGCTCGGGCAGGAAACGCTGTCCAGGCTGCTTCTGCCTTTAGGTACGGCTGAAGGCAAGGAGAAGGTCAGGGAACTGGTTCGCAGGCAGGGGATCTCCAATGCTGATGTATCCGACAGTCAGGAGATCTGTTTTATCGACGAAACCAGGGAAAAGTATACGGACTTTCTTCGCCGCCGGGGTGTGAAAATACAGGAAGGCGATTTCCTCGATCAGGAAGGCCGGGTTTTGGGACGCCATCGGGGCATCTGCTGTTATA
>CALXJA010000195.1 GCA_944388465.1 uncultured Emergencia sp. | reverse complement strand
GACAGACTCTGCACCTACGACGAGTACGTGGAAGAGTCTAAACGAGGATAAAGAAAATGAGTATGAAATGGGACTGCTTTCAGACCGTTTGGTCTGTCGGCAGTCCCGTCTGTTTTATTTCTGTTTTTCGCGAACCAGCTCGATAGCTTCTTTTCCGGTCATGTGATCGATAGCGAGTTCGATCATGCACAGCGGATTCCATTCTTTCTCGATGGCGCTGTTCAGACCCTCTTCCGTATCGTCAGGTGCGTATTTTTTCCCCAGTATCTCGATGGCCTTTCGCTTTTCCGCATCGTCTTCTATAAACCTGGCATTTCCGAAGACGATTACGCTGCGGAAGTAGGTGGTGTATTCTTCCGGGACGATCTTGTCCTGGTCGATTACACAAAAGGATACCTTGCTGCTGTTTTTGATCGCATCGATCTTGTGGCCGCTTTTCGCGGAGTGAAAATAGATTTTGCCGTCACAGTATACATAGCTGAGCGGAACGGTATAGGGATATCCGTCGTCTCCGGACACGGCTAAAACTCCGGAAGTTCCGCGATCAAGGACAGCGATGCACGCTTCCTCGGATAAAAGCTGCTTTTTGCGGCGCATTTCTCTGAACATGGTAAAACCTCCCTTAGATAGAATGGTTAAATCTTATAAATTATATTATACTATCGCCGGAATCGTTTGTCATGTTCTTTTGACGCGGATATTCAACCTGTGTTTTATTTTAGCAGACTGTCCAGATAGCAGGTAAACGCTTCGCCGGTGGATCTTTCCAGAGGCTCGTAATTTTTTCTATTTTTTAGACCGGCGCCCAAAGGAAGATTTTCGTAAGGCACAGCCGTGAGCAGGAGCTTCTGATCATTCTTGATTTGCGCAGTGGAAACGATAGTTTTCGAATCGATATCGAAAGCGGTGATCAGATCCGGGAAGGTATAGAGCCTGCTGCTCTCTGTTGAAACGGTCATAAATTCGTTGCAGAAGCCGATTCGATATCCGGCAATGGAAAAAGAGCCGTAGTCGAGGGCGTTGTCTGTAGAAAGCTGAAAATCGGAAACTTTGCCGCAGCATAACCGCTTTCCGCCAAGATGTGCCAGCACTTTTTCGATCCCGGCGAGAAAATCTGTGCCGGATCGCAGCAGATGACCGATTTCGGTGGCCAGCGAATAAGCGCCCTTCGCGCCGTGTTCTTCTAAGTAGGATAGAGAAACCGGATTGCGGCAGACGGCGACGGCGCCGCCGGCCAGGCTGGCGGCATTGCGGACGAGAGCAGACGTATGTTCGACAGAGCCTTCTGCAAACATTTCGACATAATCGTCTGTATTTTCACGGCCGCCGGCAGCAGCCTGAATCGTGTGATTTTTACCGCGTTCAAGACCGAGAGAACCCATGGTGCCCAGCGGGTGAGCGCGTCCGTTGCATGGCGCGTCGATGATCGGGACATCCAGAAGAACGGCAGGGATAAAGGTCTCAAAGGAAGACGATGCGCCGATTTCGCATGGAATAACACCGATGATCGGCCCATCCAGCTGTTTCTGAATCAGCTTCGTAATACGAGGATATACCTGGTCAGAATAAAAGGCGCTTTCGGAAGCAGGCGAACCTACGCCGGAAAAGGTAACGATATATCCCTTGCCGCTGTTTTTGTGACGCTGCCGCAGTTCCTGCAGAGAAATCAGTTCAACTTTTCCCTGTTTTAACGCGCTCATGGCCCGCGCATATCCTTCTTCCGGGGAACCTCCCCCGCCGCCGCCCAGAAACAGACTGCCGGCCAGGAGATCTTTGATTTTTTCTTCATTGTCATACAACATAGAGGTAGTCTCCTTCCTTACGTATAACGCGTAAACAACGTACAAAACTCAGCGGACATTGCAGCGTATACGGTAATGTGTAATGTAGGGAAAATCACGCTGTCTGATAAAAATAGCGGATCAACTTTGCTTATATAATATAAAAACGAAACCTGTAGTCAATTTAGAGATTATATAAATTTTACCGGGATATTCTTGTCAGAAGCAACAAAGAAAATTAATTGAATATTTTATATAATCAAAAAAACTATACGAAAGGAGAGTTGTAATGAAGGAAGAAAACCGTAAAAAAGTTGCGCAAAAGACGGAATACAATCCGCTTACATGGAATGAACCGGAAAATTTCATTCCGAAACTGTCAGAACCGATTGTCATGGTCTTAGTGATCATTGCCAGTGTGCTGGGCGCTATCGTCGGAATGCAGGTTCTGGTCAATACCGGCGTTGCACCGGACACTTCCGTGGTCGGCGCGCTGATTGCCGTACTGATTGGGCAGATCCCTATCGGTATATTGAGAAAGTTAAAGAATATTCACCGTCAGAATCTGATTCAGACGGCTACATCCGGAGCAACATTCTCAGCGGCCAACTGTATGCTGCTTACTATTGGTGTTCCGTATATTATGGGCTACACCGAGCTGATGTTCCCGATGCTGATCGGCGTGACTCTGGCAACAGCAGTAGACGCAACGATGCTGTACAAATCGTTTGGTTCGCCGATGTTCCCTGCGGAAGGTCCGTGGCCTCCGGGAATCGCTACAGCAGAAACGATTCTGGCAGCGGCAAAAAAAGGAAAAAGAGCAGGTTTACTGGTTGTCGGCGCAGTAGCAGGCTGGCTTGGCGCCATGGCCGGAATCCCGATGGATCTCTTCGGCGTTGCCTGGGTAGGAAGCCTGATCGCTCTCGGTGCGTTCGGACTTGGCGCATTGGTTGTCGGGCTCATGAGCGACAATGCGTTTCATTTAAGCATTTTCGGACAGGAATTTACCGCTTTTGAGAATATGTTCGGAAGTGATTTTTCCTATGCGGACAGTACCATGTTCAGCTATATGGGACATGGATTGATGGTCGGTGCAGGAATTATCTCTTTAGTGCAGTGCGGGAAGATGCTCTTCCAGAAAGATGATGGAAAGACTTCTGCAGCGGGAAAATTTGGAACTTCGATCAAAGACATGAGAAATGCGTTGGGGAAGGGCTTTATCGCCTATCTGGTCATCGCGCTGGGTCTGGCTCTTACGACAGGGCTTTACTATGAAATGAGTATTCCGATGCTGATCCTCTGGATCGTCTTTGCCGCTATCGCAGCGCTGGTATCGGAGCTGATTGTCGGTGTATCGGCAATGTATTCCGGCTGGTTCCCGGGTTTTGCGACCGCACTTATTTTCCTGATCATCGGTATGCTGCTCGGATTCCCGAAGCTGCCTCTGGCGATTTTGGCAGGCTATACAGCAGCAACCGGCCCTTGTTTTTCCGATATGGGTAATGATTTGAAAGCCGGCTTTATTCTTCGGGGCTGTGGAAAAGATCCGGAGATGGAACGGGAAGGCCGGAAGCAGCAATATCGGGCAGAGCTGGCCGGTTTTGCTGTAGCTATGGTCATCGTAGCGATCTTTGCCAAATCCTATTTTGAACAGGGTATGTATCCGCCGATCAATGCAACTTATGCTTCGACCATTGAAGCGGGCACGTCCATGGAAGTCTTCAAATGGTTGATGATCTGGGCCATTCCGGGTGCGATCATTCAGCTGATTGGCGGAAACCATCAGGTAGGCATTCTTCTGGCTACAGGCATATTGGTCGGAGGAACGATCCAGGGTCTGACGGTTATCCTCGCCTGTCTCATCCGTTTTGTCGTTGTTCGTAAGAATCCAAAGAACGACGAGCTTCTGATGATCCTGGGTGCGGGTTCACTGGTTGGCTGTGCGCTGCATGACTTTGCAAAATCGATGCTGGGTCTGTTCAAAAAATAGAGCGGACGAGTGAAAAGTCTATAATTTGTGGAAAAGAGGCTAAGATGAAAACAATTGGTTTGATTACAATCGGTCAGTCTCCTCGAACAGATGTGACCGAAGATATTGGCGCCTTTTTCAGCGAAGAAGTAACCGTGCTGGAAGCAGGGGCGCTGGATCATATTACAGAAGCGGAGCTTCAGGATATGCGGCCTGAGGGAAACGAAACCGCTCTGGTCAGCCGTATGCGGGATGGAAGACAGGTCATCTTTGCAGAGAAACATATTCTGCGCCTGCTCCAGCAGTGTGTGACAGAATTACAGGATAAGGGAGCAGATGTCATTCTCTTTCTCTGCACAGGCAGGTTTCCTTCATTTGAAGCCGATATTCCGCTGATTTTCCCTTACGATATACTCAGAGCGCTTTTCCCGGTACTGGGCGGCAAACGCTCGCTGACGGTGCTTGTTCCTGACAAGCTGCAGGTTGAAGAAGCGGAAAAGGACTGGGGTAACTATGCGGAAGAAGTGCAGGCTATAGCCGTTTCGCCTTACAGCTCCATGGAGACCCTTTTGGAAACGCTATCAAATCATGAGATAAAGGGCGATATGATTATCATGGATTGTATCGGCTACAGCTGTGAAATGAAGGCTGCCGTTGCAAAGCTGAGCGGAAAACCGGTGCTGCTTCCGCGGACTTTGGCTGCGAGAGTGGCTATCGAGATGCTGTAGGACGTTTTGCAAAACGGCAAACTTTACAGTAAACATGTTTTAAGTGATGTGTATCCTTGTACAGGATAATAATGAAAAGGCTGCCCGTATGAATGGTCAGTATCTGATCTGCACATTTGCTTCTTGGAAGAGTGCAGATCAGTCGTCCGTGCGGGCAGCTTTCTGTATGCAAATCGATTTTCGTTATACTGTAGCGTAAGGCATGGCGGTTGTATAGTTTCCGCTGATCAGCATGATCAGTGAAAGCATACCGGTGCGCAGCGGTTCGATGATTTGTATCGGACTGCCTGCGGCCGTCAGCTTTTGCTGCGCTTCCTCGGCCTGCAAGTACATACCTGTACAGCCCAGGATTACCGTGTAAATCGCTTCCTTTTCAAACTCCTGTGCAAGTCCGGAAATTCTTTCCGCCATGTCGATAGCGGATAGATCCAGTACCCGGGAGCCGATGGGCTTGATATCTCGAATAAAGTGACTGTATCCGTGAGCAAGCGCTTTTCGCCGTTCGCAGCTTATTCCGTAATCATCTGTAGTGATGATCCCTATGTCGCTGCTGATTAAAGAAGCGGTTTTAATCGATGCGTCATAAGGTCCGCAAACCGGCAGCGGTGAGATTTCACGGGCAGCGGTTACCGCTGGATCATCGAAACAGTCGATAAAAATACCGTCGACGTTCTTCTCTTTGGAAGCTTTTTCCACCTGTTCCAGCAAGGCTGCACTGTTGGATGCGGCGTGGTATTCGGATTCAATGGAAGGAAAGCCGCAGGGCAGAGGCCGGTACTGTATGTTGACGAAAGAGGGAAGATAAGGGTGCAGATAGCGCAGTTTATCCTGATAGTATTCGTCGGGACGTCCATAAACCGGCGATAATGCAATAATGTTCATTCATGACCTCCTTTGTGATGGATATAAAGTTTAGAACAGCTTGAGCTTGTTCAGCGTATAGAGCATATAGATCGTCTGGTAAAAATCCATATCGCTTTTCCCGTAAGGAATCATGGATTTTACACGGTTCATCCTGTACCGTATGGTGTTTTCGTGAACGAAAAGAGCGCGGCTGGTTTTCGCATAGTCCATATTGTGCTCGATAAAGGCGATAATGGTTTCCAGAAGATGGGCATTGTATTTTTGATCGTAGAGTAAAATCGGCGTTATCGTCTCACTGTAAAATTCCTCTAAAGCCGGATGTCCCTCCAGATTGAGCAGAAGTCTGGCCACGCCCAATTCGTTGAAGGAAAGGGTGCAGCCGAAGTTATACGAAAAAGCGGTGGCGGTCATATATGCCTGGGAAATCGCTTCGGCGATTTTGTACAGCGAAGTCGGATTGCTGATGCCGATGCAGCACTCCGGAAAAATCTCGCGAACCAGATCGACAATGCTGGAGATGTGCTTCCGCGTGGAGACGGAGGAAGTGCTTTTGAAGGATTTAATGATCAGAATGCCGTCGCGGTAAAAAGAACTGTAATACAGCGTATTACGGTTTATCTTTTCGATCAGCTTAAGGGCGGGATTTTCTTCTCCGGAATGTTCTGCGGCAGCGGAGTGGCGCAGGCCGGAAAGGAAGAAACAGATGATCGAGTTGGCCAGAAACGGGTTTAATGTGTTGAGTAGATCCTGCTTCTTGTATTCCGGCAGACTTTTGTCCGTGAGAAAGATCAGAATATCCTCGCTGTGCTGCATTTGCTGATGAGACAGAAGCCTTTCGGATATCCGGGAAATCAGCAAAGAATAAGGAAGATTTTTCTTGATGGAGATCAGCGGCAGAGAAAGAGAGTCGGCCAGAGCCAGATCCTCTTCACGGAACTCTTTCACATATTCGTCTGTTACGAATACGGCCGAAGCATGCACACGGTGAAAATAACGCAGAGAAAATGAGATATAGTCGCTGTCGTCAAGCCCGTAAAACATGGAAGTCAGATAGATGGCGTTGCGGACCCGTGTATCGGCATGAAGATAATCGTCTTCGTTGATATAGTTATCAAAGACGGTGATATAGGAAACGGGGTTGGTCAACCCGCGGCTGCCGGAGAGAATAGCGGCATCCTTCAGAATCGGGAGTTTAAGGATGTCGGAAACGGTAATTCTGTACATATTGCACCTTTTTTCTTCTGAAGATAGGGACAGGGTATATGTACATTATACGTTAAGGAAAGTGGTTTGACAACAAAACGAAATTGTAGAAAAAAACAAATACTCTGCCTGTTCTTTTGTAGGAAACGCAATATCATTTTTTCGACTGACCGCTATAATTAAGAAAAAAGCAGGAGGTGAAAAAATGCTTTACAAACAGATCATAGAACTATTTGAAATCCTCGATGACAGCAAAGCAGACGGAGCGGCGGTAGAACGTTATCTGCGGTCTGTCAAGAAGGACGCCGACGTACAGGTATATCCGCTTTACGGAGATAAAGGAAAAACGGATGTAGTGAAAATTTGCGTACATGGAAGCAACGGAAAGAGAAACGGCGGATCTGCGCCAACTCTGGGGGTTATCGGCCGTCTGGGCGGTCTGGGCGCAAGACCGGAGCGGATCGGCTTCGTTTCCGATGGCGATGGAGCATTGACCGTCCTTGCTGCAGCGGCAAAGCTTCTCTCCATGCAGGAGAAGGGAGATCAGCTCCCAGGCGATGTGGTGATCGTTACACACGTTTGTGCCGACGCACCGACTGAACCGCATGAGCCTGTTGATTTCATGGATTCACCGGTCAGCATGGAACAGTGCAACGAAGAAGAGATTACGGACGATATGGATGCGATCCTGACGGTGGATACCACCAAGGGAAACCGCGTGATCAATCACAAGGGATTTGCCATTTCCCCGACCGTGAAAGAAGGCTATATTCTCAAAATCAGCGACGATCTTCTGGATCTGATGGAAATAACGACAGGAAAAATGCCGTTTGTTTTCCCGATCACTACGCAGGATATTACACCTTACGGCAATGATTTATATCATCTCAACAGCGTTTTGCAGCCTGCAACGGCAACGAACGTGCCGGTGGTAGGTGTGGCTATCACGACGGAGACCGCTGTACCGGGCTGCGGAACCGGAGCGACACATGGCGAAGATATCGATATGACGGCCAGATTTATCCTGGAGACAGCGAAGAACTTTGGCAGAGGTCAGTGTAAATTCTACGATGAAGAGGAATTCCGCCATCTTGTAGAGCTGTACGGCTCCATGCACAGACTGCAGACCCTGGGAGAACAGAAATGACAGAAATAAAAGACCGCTGCCGGAACATACTGCGCTCCTGTATGGGTGTCAGACCGGGAGAACAGGTATTGATCGTTTCGGATATAACAAAAGCGGAAATCGGAAAAGAAATGTTTCGCGCTGCGATGGAGCTGGAAACAAAAGCGCAGCTGATCGTGATGGAAGACCTGGACGTTTCCGGACAGGAGCCGCCGCAAACGGTAGCCGGTGCAATGATGCAGGCGGACGTTGTGATCTGTGTGACAGAGCAGTCGATGACCCATACGGATGCGAAGATAAACGCGGTCAAAAATGGGGCGAGAGTCGGCACCATGCCGGGGATTACAGAAGAGATGATGGTGAAAGGCGCAGTGACTGCTGACTACGAGATGGTAGAGCGGTATACCAGAATCCTGACGGAAAAGCTGACGGCGGCGTCTTCTGCCAGAATTGAAAAGGACGGACGAGTACTGCGCCTCGACCTGAGCGGCAGAAAAGGCGTCGCCAGTACAGGAAGATATTTATCGGCAGGTGAAGCCGGAAACATTCCTTCGGGCGAGACCTATATCGCCCCTAACGAAGGAGCTACCAGCGGGGAAGTGCTGATCGACGGTTCTATGGAAGGTATGGGACTTCTTCACCAACCTGTCGCTGCCCAAATAGAAGGAGGCGTTTTGCGGTCTCTTACGGGAGATGACGGAAAGCTCGGCGTTCTTTTTGAAAAAGAGGTCAATGGCATCGTTGGCGAATTGGGTATAGGAACAAACCCTGCCGCCATTCTCTGCGGAAATATTCTGGAGGATGAGAAAGCATGGGGAACGGTGCATATTGCTTTCGGAAGCAACACTTCGTTTGGCGGAACCAATAAGGCAGACTGTCATATGGACGGAATCATCCTGAAACCGGATCTGTACCTTGATGAAGAAAAAATTATGGAAAAAGGAAGATTTCTGATCTTTTGATGCGGCGGCGCAGGAATGTGCGGTCAGCGAAAGAAGCAAAGAACGGTTAATTTAACAGAATCGAATACGGCTGGACGGAAACAGAAGCGATAACCATATCTTTATCGACTGTGCCGAAGCAGCCGTATTTTTGTTATCTCGGAAATATCGCCGGCGGTATTTCCGAGATAACAAGAAGGTCTGCCGCTGCGGATTAAAATTAAATCGGCGCAGCGGGAACGGCAGGATTTCGCAAATATTCTTGAAGTGAAACTTTTCATCGCGTATAAT
>CALXJA010000194.1 GCA_944388465.1 uncultured Emergencia sp. | reverse complement strand
CTTGCACCAAAAACCGTAATGGGGCTGGCGCTGGGCGGCGTCATCCGCTGGGTGATCGAAAAGAAAAAGGGCGAAGCGACTGCGGAGAAATACAATAATGCGGCTACAGGCATCATCATTGGTGATTCTATCGTTTGTATCGCCATGATCGGCATTACGCTGGCAAGTGTGTAAAGGGGTGAAAACATGTTTGATATTCTGCTGAAAAACGGCTATGTCTGTGACGGTACAGGTGCACCCTGTTTTCAGGCCGATATCGGGATAACCGGAGACAGAATTGCCTTTATCGGCAAAGCCGAAGAGGGAGAAGCAGCTAAAACCATAGACGTTTCCGGCAGGGTGATCACTCCCGGCTTCATCGATTCGCATACGCATGCCGATCTGTCGTTTTTAATGGAACCGGACATGGAGCCGTTCGTGCGGCAGGGCGTGAAGACGATCGTGACGGGAAATTGCGGATACGGTATGGCGCCGCAGGGTGAAAAAACCTTCTAGTGCTTCAGCATGAATCATCGCTTTCAGGAGCTGGCCGGTGCAGACGCGGCAAATCCGCTGCCGCTGATCTATGAACGGAAAAAGGCGCTGCAGGCTTTTGAGCAGCTTTATCATATACGGCCTGAAGGGAAAAGCTTTGACGAATATAACCGGCTCTGCGATGAAGCGCCGTTAGGATGCAATGCTGCGCCGTTACTGGGATACAGCGCGGTTCGTACCGCGGTGATGGGATTCGACTGCTGCAGAGAGGCGACGGAGACGGAACTAGGCCAGATGCGGCAGCTGGTGAAAGAATCCATGGAGGCGGGCGCGTTCGGCATTTCCACCGGCCGCGATCCCTCGTATTTGCCCGGTCCTTTTGCCTCTGATGCAGAAATGCAGTCTATGCTGAAAACGGTGGCGCAGTACGGCGGGATCTTTGCCAGTCATACAGCCAATTATGATGCGAAAGGAATGCCTGACCGCATAGGCGGATATGCGGAAATGTTTCGTCAGGCTGACGAGACGGGAATAAAGGTGCACGTATCTCATGTGCATGTGATGAATATGGCAGAGGATGAGGAGGGCGCGGCTGAGGCTGCCAGGAAGACGCTTCGCTTTTTCCGTCAGGCAGAAGAAAAAGGCGTCGATCTGAGCTGTGATGTTATTCCCAGCCCCAGCTGCTGTAACTTTACCCTGACTTCTTTCGGCTATTATCTCAAGCCGTTCATCCTGCTCGCCGGCAGCAGCAGGAGACTCGTCACGCTCTGGCAGACAAAGGCTTTTCGGGAAGAGATACACCGTCTCCTGGAAGAAGGACGTTTTCCGGCGTTTGATATCCGCGAGGAAGATAATCTGCTGGCGGATCTGTGTGTGCTGAAACATAAAAACCCGCTTTACGTGGGTAAACCGCTTACTCACTGTGCCCGCCTGATGGGCGTTGCGCCTTTTGATGCGGCGCTGGATCTGTTTGTTTCTGATCCGGAAATGGTGGCGGATTTTGTCGCGCCGGTTTTTGCAAAGGCCGTAGATATTTTGTGTGAATACGAGAAAGCAATGCCGTGCTCCGATGGCTTCGGCTTCAGCAAGGAGACCAATCTGACAGGCTGTGATGAGTTCCCGGCCTATCCGAACAGCATGAATATCGGACTGATCCCCCGCTATCTGACTCGCTATGGTCTTGGGAAAGGTCAGTTTGAAAAAGCTGTGCGCCAGGCGAGCGGTTATCCTGCAGAACGATTTGGTATCCGGGATCGCGGTCTGCTGAAAACAGGATATTATGCTGACCTCGTGGTCATCGATACAAAAGCGCTCCACAGTTTTGATGAAGAAGAAAATCCGCTGCAGGATCCGCAGGGTATCGATTATGTGCTGATCAACGGCAGCTTTGTGCTGACGCCTGACGGTTTGACCGGCGCCGGCCGGATACTGCGGAAAACGTACTGATCGAGGTGCGCGCACTTCTCTCTTTGCCTGCTTTTGCCTGTTGCTTTTGCAAAGAAATTCCTTTAAAATATATTTTGTATGATAGGGAGGAATCAATGGCTCAGTTATATTACCGATACAGTACAATGAATGCAGGCAAATCCATCGAGCTGATTAAAGTCGCGTACAATTATGAGGAACGTGGGAAGAACGTTCTCACCCTTGTCCCTGCGGTGGACAACCGTTACGGCGTGGGCGTGATCACGTCGAGAATCGGCCTGCAGAGAGATGCGGCGGCCATCAACGAGGACACCAATATTCTGGAGCTCTTTATGAGAGAGAATCAGAAGCGGAAGATCGAATGTGTCCTTGTGGATGAGTGCCAGTTTTTAAAAAAGCATCATGTGCAGGAGCTGGTCGAGATCGTGGATAGTTTTGAAGTACCGGTTCTGGCTTACGGCCTGAAAAATGATTTTCGCAACGAACTGTTTGAAGGGTCATACTATATGCTGATTTATGCGGACAAGATCGAAGAGATCAAGACCATATGCTGGTGCGGCCGCAAAGCGACCATGGTGGCTCGGGTGATCGATGGGAAATTTGTCAAGCAAGGTGAGTAGGTAGTGATCGGCGGTAATGATATGTATGTTTCCCTTTGCCGGAAACATTACAACGACGGAAGACTGGGTCCAGACAAATAGCGAAGGAGTAACCGCAATGAGCATACAGAAAAAAAGCGTTTTGACATGCCTGCTTCTGCTGCTTTGTCTTCTGACCGTCTTTCCGGTCTGGCAGAGCGATACCGCCTATGGTGCATCTTTGCCGTCGGCGACAGGCAAAATAACAGAGCCGGATGGCGTCAATATTCGCAGAAGTTATACCACATCCAGCGATATTCTGGGAACGATACCTTACAACGGCAGCTTTACCGTGAACGGAGAAAAGTTTACAACGAGCGGCAGCACGGCGCCGGATACCGTATGGTACAGCATCAGCAGTGTCTACGGAAACGGCTATATCCGTTCTGATCTGGCTTCGGTCAGTTATTCGTCTTATCTGAATGGAACGACCACCGACAGCGTCAACGCCCGCCGCGGCGCAGGAACGTCGTATAAGGCTGTCACGGTACTGAACCGGGGCGCCACAGTCAAAATCATTGCATCAGCCGAAGCTCCTGACGGCAGCAGCTGGTACAAGATCGATCTGGATGGAAAATACCTTTATCTATCGTCTGCTTATGTGTCAGCGGCAAGCGGCGGATCAACGTCACAGCCTTCCGGAACGGTCAGCGATGAGGCTTTCGAGCAGAGTCTCGAGGAAGAGGGTTTTCCGGAAAGTTACCGGGTCTATCTGCGGGCGCTGCACGAAAAACACCCTAACTGGAAATTCAAGGCTAACCATGTAGGATTTTCTTTTGCCGATGCCCTGGAAAAGCAGGCCGGCAATGTCAACGCCAACCTGGTTTCCATTACCTATCCGGATGCCTTTAAGGCTGTGCAGAGCGGTACATATGATTTCAGCACTCACAGCTATGTCGCTAAAGACGGCCCGACATGGGTAGCGGCATCGAAGGAGGCGGTAGCCTATTACATGGATCCGCGGAACTGGCTTACGGAAAGCTATATCTTTACGTTCGAGGATCTTACCTATGATCCGTCTGTACACACAGAGGATATCGTGCAGAAGGTTCTGCAGACCACAGCCATGCCGAAGGGCGCTTCCTCGTATTTTATGCAGGCGGCCAGTCAGACCTACAATGGCAAAGCCTACAGCGTAAGCCCGGTGTATCTGGCGGCAAAAGCGAGAATTGAGCTGGGTTCTTCCGACTTCATGATCAACGGCCACAGCTTTACCTACGGCGGAAAAACATACTCCGGTTATTATAATGCCTACAATATCGGCGCGGTGGACAGCGCTGACGGCAGTGCCGCCCTCAAGGGGCTTGTCTATGCGGCAGGCGGAGCAGACGGCTCAGGAACTTCTTATCTGCGCCCATGGAACACGCTGGAAAAGGCCATAAAGGGCGGAGCGATCTACATTGCACAGAACTTTATCAGCAACAATCAGCATACATCTTATTACGAACGGTACAATGTGCTGAATGGTCTCAGCAGTATTGCCACCCATCAGTATCAGACCTCGATTTATGCGCCGTCGGTACAGGGACAGATCGTTTACGATAATTACAGCAGCTTCGGCGTTCTTGACGAAGCGTTCACCTTTGATATTCCTGTTTATGAGAATATGCCGCAGGAGGTCTGCAAAAGACCGCCGGATACCGGAAACAACAACTGCTATTTAGACGACATCCGTCTGTTTGCCGGTGAAAAAGAGCTGGATTTCACCAAGAGCTTTAATCGTTTTACCGGGACATATACCGTGAAAACAGGGGTAGGCGCCTCAGTGAAAAAACTGACGGTGGAGACAGACAAAAATGCAGATGACTCCGTTGTTTCGGTTTCGGGAACTTCGCTGAGTGAGGGGGAGAACGTGATCACTGTGAAATGTACTTCCTCTTCTGGGCTGGCTACCATGACCTATCGTATTAATGTGACGAAAAATCAATCCGGAGATGGAGAAGCAACGGATCCGGAGGATTCGTCAGAGCTCATCAGCGGGGTGGAGAATACCACCATCGACGCGGACATCAGCACCGGTACCGGCTATATCCGTCTGGACTGGACGAAATCCGCCGGTTACGATATGGATGCCTTCGAGGTCTTCCGCTCCACTGATCCGGACAGCTTCGGCAGCAAGGCGTATTTCACCACCAAGAGCGGCACCAGCGATTATTACAAGAATACCAAGGAACTGACGAAGGGAACCACGTACTATTTCAAGATCCGCGGCAAACGCGTCATCGACGGAAAGACCTATTACAGCAGATGGTCCGACGTGGTCAGCATAACCTACGGCGAAGAAGCGAATCAGGGAATCATCAGCGCAGTGGAGAATACCACCATTAAGGCCAGCGCCACAGCAGGAGCAGGTTATATCCGCATCGACTGGACAAAATCCGCCGGCTACAAGGTCGACTTTTATGAAGTCTTCCGTTCCACTGATCCGGACAGCTTTGGCAGCAAGGCGTACTTCACCACTAAGAGCGGCACCAGCAGCTACTACAAAAACACCAAAGAACTGGTCAAGGGCACCCGCTACTACTACAAGGTCAGAGGTGTCCGGGAGATCAACGGCAAAACGTATTATACAAAGTGGTCGACACTGGTTTACCGGATCGCACAATAAATTTGGTAAAATACATGACAGAAAGAAAGCTATAGGAAAAAGTTTCTAAAAAACCGCTATAACTGTTGTAATTCCAACGGTTGTAGCGGTTTTATCTTGTTAAAATACATTCCGGGAAAAAGAGTTGGGGAAAATTCCATTTTTCCTGTTTTTTGACAACATGGTCATCTCTTGCCGTCCATAAGCTGCGCCCCTGCTGCAGCACGGCAGCCCTGAAAGCTGCCCCGGCGTTTCAGTTCATTCTGTATGCCGTTGAGGATTGTTCTCTTTCGGTAACTCCATTCCGGAGAAAGGAGAA
>CALXJA010000193.1 GCA_944388465.1 uncultured Emergencia sp. | reverse complement strand
CAGGCTGGCGGTAATGCCGCGATAGCCGTAGAGCGTGTAGCCATCAATCTGATGGAAGTAAGGATTCCGGACAACGCGGGAAATCAGCCTATGGACTGCAAATGTCAGGAAGACGGTCCGGCTGCATATTTCGCCAGTCTTCCGGTAAAGGCGATGGTTCAGCAGATGCGGAAGCAGGGAATACCGGCGGAACTGTCTTACAGCGCAGGAAGCTATGTATGCAATAATATTATGTACGATCTGCTGTATTTGATCGATAAAAAATATCCTCATATACACGGTGGATTTATCCATGTGCCTTATGTCACTGAACAGGGGGTAGATAAACCTGCCGGAACGCCGACCATGGCTGTTGCGGATATGGCGAGGGCGCTGGAAGCCGGAATTGCGGCAGTAGTCGAAGGTAAAGAAGCCGTTTTGCAGGCGGGCAATCTCTATTAATTTTCTTCTGGTATTCTTCGCTGTACAGTCGGCCGCCTTACTTTATGACTGCGGAGAAAAAAACAGGCGGGAAGCAGAACCGGAGACTCTGCACTATCCTTTATTTACAAGCGAAGGGGAAAATGGTACAATACTGCCGTGGCAGATCATGGATAATCATGGACAATAAATAACGGATAGCAAAGGAGATCAACGAGAATATGAGTGAAGATAACCGGCCGAATAACCAGGAAAGCGAGAAGAAAGAACGGAACATCAATACATATGATCCGGATATGTTATTCAACAGACAATCGAAAAATGGATTTTCCGGATGGAAAAAAGGTCTGCTCATCTTTCTGATCGTTGCGGTTGTCGTCGTCGGACTGGGCGTCAGCTGCAATATGGGTCTGCGCGGACTTTTCGCCACGTCTGAAAGCGAAGATTATGTTTATACCAGCGAGTATATCGGCGTTTTGCAGGTGCATGGAACCATGTCGGAGGACAGCACTTCCGGTACCTATAATCAGCAGTGGCTCCTGGAACGGATCGATCAGATGATGGAAGATCCGCAGAACAAAGGAATGATCCTCAGTGTGGATACACCGGGCGGCAGCGTATATGCCATCGATGAGCTGTATCTGAAGATCAGAGAATATCAGGAGCAAACCGGACGGCCGGTGTATACCTATATGGAATCAATGGCAGCCTCAGGCGGATATTATATTTCTGCAGGCACAGAAAAGATCTATGCCAACCGCAACTGCTGGACCGGCTCTATAGGCGTGACGATAGGCACGATTTATGACCTTTCGGGTTTTCTGGAAAAAATAGGTGTGAAAACCGTCACGATAACCTCTGGTGCGAATAAGGCGATGGGAAGCTCCGTGGAGCCAATGACAAAGGAACAAAAAGAAATCTATCAGAGCCTGGTGGATGAAGCGTATGAGCAGTTTATCCGCGTTGTGGCTGAGGGAAGAGAGATGAAGGTGTCCAAAGCGAAAGAGCTGGGAGACGGCCGGGTGTACACGGCAAAACAGGCAAAAGCCAACGGCCTGATCGATGAGATCGGCACGCTGGAGGATACGGCTGCAGACATGATGCAGACCTACGAATTGGAATCCTGTCAGCTGCAGACGATGAGCTACGAGCCGGACACTTCGATTTTGGATCTGTTTATGGAAGCCGTATCCGGAAAAGAAAGCGAAGCGCAAACCGAGTACGGTCAGCTGCTGGAGCTGATGGAAAAAAACAGCACCTTTACCATCACCTATATGTCGCAGGTAAGAAAGTAGACGGAAAGGCGCTGCTGTATCACGCCGAACGTTTCACAGATAAGAGACCGAATGGATCTTCCATCCGGTCTTTTGCATGTATGCAGGATTTTTTATTCTGTAAAGGAAAAATCCTTGACAGGACTGTACGATCCATGGTAAAGTATCATGGTGTTAAGGTGATTTCCTTAACAGCAGAGGAAGTATCATGGACAAAATTACAGAAGCCAGCCTGCTGTATGATTTTTACGGTCAGCTTCTCAGCCGGCGAAAGCGTCAGGTCATGGAGCTGTACCATGAGGAAGATCTGTCTCTGACGGAGATCGCCGAAGAGTTCGGGATCTCCAGGGCAGCCGTTTATGACTCGCTGAAGTCTGCCGAAAAAGCGCTGCAGGAATATGAAGAAAAATTAGGTCTGTTAGCCAGGTTTATGCGGACCGGAACCGCGATCCGGCGTATAGACGGCATGATCGAAGAGCTTATCGAGGAATACAGAGACAACCGAAAGCTGGCAGAGAGTTTAGAAGCGATCAGATCCGTGATCAGCGGATTGGAAGAGGGATAAAACATGGCATTTGAAAACCTGTCAGACAAACTGCAAAATGCCTTTAAAAAGCTGAAGGGCAAGGGCGTTCTTACCGAAGCCGATATCAACGAGGCGATGCGCGAGGTGAAACTGGCGCTTCTGGAAGCGGACGTCAACTTTAAAGTCGTCAAGGAGTTTGTCAATGATGTCAAAGAAAAGTGCCTTGGCAAGGAGGTCATGGAGAGCCTGACGCCGGCGCAGCAGATCATCAAGATCGTCAACCAGGAGCTGGTCGATCTGATGGGCGGAACCAGCAGCAAGCTGACCTATTCGCCTTCCGGATTTACGACGATTATGATGATCGGTCTGCAGGGAACCGGTAAAACGACGACCTGCGGCAAGCTGGCCAATTACCTGAAACAGAACGGGAAGAAGCCGATGCTCTGCGCCTGTGATATTTACAGGCCGGCAGCCATCGATCAGCTGGAAGTCGTGGGCAAGGCGGTAAATACGCCGGTATTCGTACAGAGGGAAAGCCGGGAACCGGCAAAGATTGCATTGGCAGCCAGGCAGGAGGCAGAAAAAAAGGGATTTGACGTTCTGATCGTCGATACAGCCGGCCGGCTGCAGATCGATGAAGCGCTGATGGATGAACTGGCGGAAATCAAAAAAGCCGTCAGACCGCACGAGATCCTGCTGGTCGTAGACGCGCTGACCGGTCAGGATGCCGTCAATGTGGCAGAAGGTTTCAACGAGAAGCTGGGCGTCGACGGGATCGTGATGACCAAGATGGATGGCGATGCCAGAGGCGGCGCTGCACTTTCTGCAAAAAAGGTGACCGGAAAACCCATCAAGTTTATGGGTGTAGGCGAGAAGTTCGACGCGTTAGAACCTTTTCATCCGGAACGAATGGCCAGCCGGATCCTGGGCATGGGCGATATGCTTACTCTGATTGAGCGGGCAGAGGCGGCCTTCGACCAGGAAAAAGCCGAAAAACTGGAAAAGAAACTGAAAAAAAATCAGTTTACCCTTGAGGATTTTCTTGAACAGATGGGACAGGTCAAGAATATGGGCGGCCTGGGAAAAATTCTGGAGATGATGCCGGGACTGACACCGGCGCAGATGAAGGGTGTCGATCTGGAGCAGAGCGAAAAGGAATTCGCGCATATGGAGGCGATCATCTGCTCTATGACCATAGAAGAGCGGCAGGATCCGTCGATCCTCAATGCCAGCCGGAGAAAACGCATTGCGGCAGGATGCGGTCAGCCGGTGAGCAAGATCAACAATTTGATCAAGCGTTATGAAGAAACGAAAAAAATGGTCAAACAGTTCTCTAATCCCAAAGCGATGAAGAGAAATAAAATGTTCAAAGGTTTATTCTAAAATAAAAATATAAAACATGATAAATGGAGGAGGAAAAAATGGTAAAGATCAGATTGAAGAGAATGGGTGCACACAAGAAACCTTTTTATAGAGTCGTTGTTGCAGATTCCCGCAGATCGAGAGACGGTAAATTCATCGAAGAGATCGGTTATTACAATCCGCTGGAAGAACCGCCGGTCATCAAAATCGATGACGAAAAAGCCAAGGGATGGCTGGCCAACGGTGCGCAGCCTACGGATGTCGTAAGAGATCTGTTCAAAAAATCTGGCATCATAGAATAAGAAAGCGGTGAAACGGCGTGACGAAGTTAGTAGAATCAATCGCAAAATCATTGGTCGATCATCCGGAGCAGGTTGTTGTGACGGAGGAAGACGACAAACAGGGAAGTGTTTTGCGTCTGTGCGTCGCTGCTGACGATATGGGAAAGGTTATCGGAAAACAGGGCCGGATTGCGAAGGCACTGCGGACAGTTGTGAAGGCTGCCGCGACAAAAGAAAACAAAAAAGTCGTAGTAGAAATCGTCTCAGAAGACGAAGAATAGGACAGAAAAGGGCACATGGAACTGCGGTATGCGGTTTCATGTGCCCAAAGCATAACAGGAGAAAAATGGAAAAAATTAAAATCGGCAGAATCGTCAACGCTGTAGCGCTGAAGGGCGAAGTCAAGGTTTACAATTATTCCGGCTACCGGGAGCGCTACGAAGAGCTGGAAAGGATTCTCACGGATGATGGCGAGTATGCGATCGAAAAGGTCAGATATCAGCAGCAGACCGTAATTCTCAAGCTTGCCGGTGTTGACGACCGCAATGCGGCAGAGCGGCTGAAAAACAAAGATATCTACATTACGGAGGAAAATCTTTTGCCTCTTCCGGAAAACACGTACTACATTCGTGATCTGATCGGTCTTTCGGTGATCAACGAGGAGGATGGCGCGCTTCTGGGAACGATCAAAGACGTGCTGCAGCCCTCATCTCAGGATATCTACGTTGTCGCGCTGGCAGGCGGCGGCGAAGCGATGATTCCGGCCGTATCGGAATTTGTACGGGAAGTGGATCCGGAAGAAGGCTGCGTGCGGGTACGGCTGATTGAAGGAATGATTGAAGGATGAAGTTCAATATACTGACACTGTTTCCGGAGATGTTTTCCGCGGTGACCGGAAGTATCCTGGGCAGAGCCGCAGAAAACGGCATACTGGAGTTTAATTTCATCAACATACGGGATTTCAGCACGGATAAACACAAAAAAGTGGATGACTATCCTTTTGGCGGAGGCCAGGGCATGGTCCTGATGGCCGATCCGGTGTTTCGCGCTCTGGAGGCTCTGGGAAAACAGAGCCATGGAAGGATGCTGTATATGTCTCCGCGGGGCAGGATCCTGGACAAAGAAAAAATCATGGAACTTTCCGGCGAACAGGAGATCACCATACTGTGCGGGCATTACGAGGGCATTGACCAGAGGATCCTTGACCACTGGCATATGGAAGAGGTTTCCATTGGAGATTATATTCTGACCGGAGGAGAGCTGGCGGCAATGGTGCTGATCGATACCGTGTCCCGTCTGCTTCCGGGCGTTCTTGCCAGTGCGGAAGCGGCCATGGAAGAATCGGTCTATTCCGGACTTTTGGAGTATCCGCAGTATACAAAACCGAGAGAATACCGGGGCATGGAGGTGCCCGAGGTGCTGGTGAGCGGGAATCACAGACTGATCCGCTTGTGGAAGCTGGAAGAAGCCCTGAAACTGACCAGAGAAGCACGGCCGGATCTCTTTGAAGAGTTTGTGATGAAAGCGGAAGAATTGCCAAAAGATGAACAGAAAGTATTGGAAAAAATATTAAAATGATGTAAAATATTTTTATGGGCAAAATCAGAAAAAAACCAATTCTTTTATTTGTTATTGCACTTGTCACGCTTTATGTGATCATATACATTGTTCCCGGCGTTACCGGCGCGCTGATCTCTTCCTATACGGCAGTATACGGACAGCTGCGGGTAACGGATGAGACTACAGGTTATCTTGTCAGAAACGAGACGATCTATACGGCTTCGGCAGGCGGCGAGATCAACCGCTATATGGAAGAGGGCGATCTTGTCCGGCAGGGCGCATCCATCATGGAGATCAACGGCAGCTCCGACGGAGAGATCCGGGCGGATTATGCGGATCTCCTGACGAGGCTGGGGGACGGCGCCGTAGAAACAGAGAATTATACAGCCGGTGACGGCGGTGTGGTTTCCTATTATGCCGACGGGTATGAGAGCAGACTCAGCCCGGACAATATGGAAGACCGCGATTACGACTATTACAGCAAGCTTACGCAGGACAGTGTGACGGATCTCCGCAGGGACATCGCCAAAAAGGGAGAACCGGTATACAAAATTGTAGACAGAACCAGATGGTATATCGTCTGCTTTGTTGATAAAGCGCATGCTGACCGTTATCAGGAAGGTGCAGCAGTCAATGTGGAATTTGCTGACGATGCGGTGGAGACGACGGTTCTCCGTGCGGATAAGATGGATGGCAGATGCAGAGTCATCCTTGAGACGGATTACTACTATGCCAGGTTTGCCTACCGGCGTGCTGCCGAAGTTCGGCTTGTGACCTATGACGAGCAGGGATTGCTTGTAGAAAACGACAGCATTGTCGAAAAAAAAGGCAAGAAGGGCGTATATGTGAAGACAAAAACCGGAGAATATACTTTTGTTCCTGTTAAGGTCTACGCGACAGATGGAGAAAAGTCCCTGATCGCAGACGATTATTTCTATGATGACGAGGGGATCTATACCGATACGGTAGACATTTATGACGAAGTACTCAAAAATCCGGATTGATAGATAAAGGCAGGTGTATGTTCATGTCAATCAAGACCAATATCCAATATGTCAGACAGCTCAGAGATGCAGCGGCGGAAAGATCGGGGAGAAAGGGCAGCGATGTTCTGCTGGTAGCCGTAACCAAGCTGCACTCTCCGGAAGAAATCAACGAAGCCATAGACGCAGGCATTACGGATATCGGCGAAAATAAAGTGCAGGAGATTCTGGATAAGTATGACAGGGTCAAACCGGTCAGATGGCATCTGATCGGCCATTTGCAGACAAACAAGGTCAAGTATATCATTGACAAGGTATGTCTGATCCATTCGGTGGATTCTCTGCATCTGGCAAAAGAGATCGATAAACGCGCAGCGCAGCACGGCCTGGTCATGGATATTCTGATCCAGGTCAATTCCGCAGAAGAGGAGTCCAAATTCGGCGTGACGACCCGGGAAGCGGATCAGCTGATCGCGGCCATTGCCGAGCAGTGCCCGAATGTGCGGATCCGGGGGCTGATGTGTATCGCTCCGTTTGCAGAAAATCCGGATGATATACGCCAGTACTTTGCAGAAGTAAAACAGATTTATGACAACTACGCGGCGGAAAAAACAGACAGAATCGATTTTTCGTATCTGTCCATGGGGATGACCCACGATTTTGAAGTAGCGATAGAAGAAGGTTCCAACCTTATCCGGGTCGGAACGGCTATTTTCGGATATCGGGATTACCGCAGCGAAGAGAAATAAACGAGGGGAGAAAAAAACATGGGTTTTGCAGACTCAATAAAAAAAGTAATCGGAATTGAAGAACTTGATGAAGACGAAATGATCACAGAAGAAGAGGTCAATGCGGCGAAGGAAAAGATCGCGAAGGAGCCGAGAAGAAGTTATGGCAGCAGCGATACGATCGTGGAGAAAAAGCCGGTCAGACAGACGCCTCCTGTGGAAAAGCGCTTTTCCGTGGCAAGCACCAGCGCATTCAAGCTGGTTCTGATCGAGCCGAAGTCCTTTGAGGAATGCCCGAAACTGGTGGATAATCTCAAGGGCAGAAGACCGGTGATCATCAATCTGGAAAAGCTGGAAACCGAGACGGCCAGGAAGATTTTTGATTTCATGAGCGGCGCTACATACGCTCTCAACGGCAATGTACAGAAGGTAGCGAACAATATTTTCATCTTTGCGCCGGAAAATGTGGATATCGCATCGTCACAGGAAGAGCGGACCGCATTTGATCTCTCGTCGGAAGAGAAAAGTCCGTGGAGGTAAGCCTTGGCATATATACTAATCCGAGCAATAAACTGGTTTGCCCAGATTCTGATCTTAGCTCTGGTCATTCGGGCGATTCTCAGCTGGTTTGCCAGAGATCCGTATTCTACGCTGGGAAAAGCGTATATGGTTATGGTCAGGCTTACAGAGCCCATCGTCAGTCCCTGCAGGAGACTGATCCAGAGAATGCATGTCAACACGGGAATGTTTGATTTTTCCGTATTGCTGGCTTTTTTCCTGATAGAGATTGCAGCGCGGCTGCTGTCCTATCTTGTCATTTTGATTTTTTAGAAATCGGGAGGAAAAAGTATGATCACGCCACTGGATATAGAAAACAAAGAATTTTCCAAAGCCATGAGAGGCTATAATGCAGAAGAGGTCGATGCGTTTCTTGATCAGATCATTCTGGATCTGCAGCAGCTCCTTTCCGAAAAAGAGCGTCTTGCGGCCGAAGTCGAAGAACTGAAAAAAGATATCAGCCAGTATAAGCGTTCAGAGACATCTGTCCTCAATACCCTGGAATCGGCAAAGAAACTGATGAACGATATCTCCGAAAGCGCGGAAAAGCGGGCGGAAATCATCATCCGCAATGCGCAGATGGATGCAGAATCTATCCAGAGAGAGGCCAGAGAGTCTGTTTCCCGGCTGACCGAAGACGGAGAACGGCTCAAGAGAAAGGTGCGTTCCTTCCGGGGAAAATTCCGTCAGCTGCTGGAGGATGAGCTTTCCCGTCTGGATGGCTCCAGCGAAGAGCTTTTTGCGGAATTAGAAGCGGAGTTTACGCCGGCTTCAATGACGGAGCTTCCGGATACGCAGGAAGACGAATCGACAGAAAAAAGCAGGAGTTCAACAGATAAAAAACCGGCTATGACAGATACGGTGGTCGTCCGGGAAAAATCTCTGGAAGAGCTTCTGATGGAAGACTTCGGTGTCAGCGGCGATGATCCGGCAAAGACCAGAGTGGTCAAAGAGGATCTGAGCAAGACGAGGATCATTTAGACATAAGACGAGGAGGCGGGACACGAGTTGTCCCGTAATTCATATGAAATACTATTTTTTTGGCATCCTGCTGATCGTGCTGGATCAGATCACCAAAGCCGCGGTCAGAGCCAATATGCTGGTCGGCGAATCCGTACCGGTGATCGGTGATTTTTTTCAGCTCACGCATATTGAAAACAGCGGCGCTGCTTTCAGTATGCTCAGCGGACAGCGGACGCTGCTGGTGATCGTGCCGGCTGCCGGTATCGCTTTTGCACTGTGGTATCTGCATCGTCACAGGGGCGCTCATTGGAGCCTTTACGGTTCATGGACGCTGATCATCTCGGGGGGAATCGGCAATCTCATCGACCGCCTGCTTTTCGGAAAGGTGACGGACATGTTCGATTTCAGCATTTTCCCACCGGTTTTCAATGTGGCAGATATTGCCGTAACACTGGGGTGCGGGCTGTTTATCCTTTATGTTTTATGGGGTGACAGATGGAAAGAGAAGAAAGATACCAATTTTGCATAGAAGACGAGCAGGCCGGGAGCAGGATCGACCAGCTTCTGGCCTCTTTTATCGCGGATATATCCAGAAGCTTCTGCCAGAAACTCCTGGAAGAGGGTGGCGTTACCGTAAATGGAGCGCTCTGCCCATCGAAAAAATATAAAGTAAAAACAGGAGATCTGATCGAGGTCATCGTGCCGCAGCCGGAAGAACTGCAGGTCTGCCCGGAGGATATTCCTCTGGATATCGTTTATGAGGATGAAGATGTTTTAGTGGTCAATAAACCCCGAGGCATGGTCGTCCATCCGGCGGCGGGGAACTACACGGGAACGCTGGTCAATGCGGTGATGTTTCACTGCCGGGACAGACTTTCTTCGATAAACGGGGTCATCCGTCCCGGTATTGTACACCGTATCGACAAGGATACCAGTGGTCTTTTGATGATTGCCAAAAATGACCGGGCACACGAGTGCCTGTCTGCGCAGTTGGCCGAGCACTCGATCACGAGGCGGTATCAGGCGCTGGTCTGCAGCAATTTTAAAACGGACAGCGGTACGGTGTGTGCGCCTATCGGCAGAGATCCGAAAAACCGGCTGCGCAGAGCCGTGGGAGGGATCAACGCGAAACGGGCGGTGACCCATTACCGGGTGGAAGAACGTTTTGGCGACTATACGCGGATCGAGGCGGTACTGGAAACCGGAAGGACGCATCAGATCCGGGTGCATATGGCCTATATCCGTCATCCGCTGGTAGGCGATCCACTTTACGGACCGAAAAAACAGACTCTTGGCGTCGAGGGGCAGCTGCTGCATGCGGGCGTACTGGGTTTTGTCCATCCTTCGACGGGAGAATACATGGAATTTTCCTGTCCGCGTCCGGCGTATTTTGAAGACATTCTAAAGAAACTGAGAGAAAGAAAAAATGGCTAAGAGAAAATTAAAACCGGCAGCAATGCTGAATCCTGTACCGGCGGTCATGGTTTCCTGCGGTCATGGAGAGGAAAAAAATATCATTACTGCAGCCTGGACAGGAATTATCAATTCCAACCCGCCCATGGCTTATGTTTCTGTACGGAAATGCCGGCATTCCCATCATCTGATCGCGGAGAGCGGCGAGTTCGTCATCAACCTGACCACGGAGGAACTGGCTCACGCTACAGATTATTGCGGCGTAAAATCAGGAAGAGATGTGGACAAATGGAAGGAAACCGGTCTGACGCCGGAACCGGCGGAGCAGGTAAACTGTCCGATGATCGCCGAGTCACCGGTTAATCTGGAGTGCAGAGTTACAGAGGTAAAGGAATATCCGTCTCACGATATGTTCATTGCCGAGATCCTGCAGGTTCACGCCGACGAAGCGCTGTTTGATGAGGAAGGACGGATCGCTCTGGATGAAGCAGGTCTGATCTGCTATAGCCATGGCGAGTATTTCGGCCTTAGGAAAAAGCCGCTGGGGCGTTTCGGCTTTTCGGTAATGAAAGCCAGGACGAAAAAACGGCTGAACCGGGAAAAGAGAGAGAAGCAGCGGAAAAAGAGCAGCAAGGGAAAACGATATAAAGAAAGGAGAGGCTGAGAAGCTGCATAAGCAGACTTGTCGTCTCTCCTGAAATGGGATATAGACCGGCGCGGTTGATGATATTTTGTCAGCTGAGTGTCGGCAGTATTGCTACAGTGAAAGTTTAGAATTTTTCTTTGTGTTTGATATATTTAATACAGTCCTCGCATATATAGCCACCTTTGAAAACCGTGTTGTGATAGATATTTCCACAAAGGGAGCAATAGTTCTTCATTGACCGTATCCCTCCTTGAAGCCGTGTGCCGGTCATAACCTGTAATTTGAATGTACGGTATGACTTTGGGGAATACAAGGAGACTGTGTCTAATCAGAACTTTTTTGTAGCTATTAAGTATTTTTTCGTAAAGGAGTTGAAGGAATGTACGAGAATTTTGCCTTCAAGAACAGAGACGGTGCGGTTTGCGGGTATCACTTTCCCTGCGAAGAAGCGACCCATGTCATGTGTGTCATTCACGGCATCGGCGAGCATGCAGGCAGATATCTGCGGATGGCTGACAGGCTTTCTGCCGTGGGGATCGCGGTAATTGCCATGGATCTGCGGGGTCACGGCATTTCGAAAGGCGTTCGCGGTGATGCGGCGCCCAGAGAGGAAGTTCTGGCCGATATTGATGCTATGCTGCAATATGCCGGCATATTTTATCCCGGACTTCCCATCACCCTTTACGGGCACAGCATGGGCGGAAACCTGTGTCTGGATTACAGAGCCCGCGGTCAGAACAACGATGTACCGGAAAAATACATCGTTTCCGCTCCCTGGATCAAGCTGGTGATGAAAATTCCGGAGCCGCTTTATCTGCTGGTTAAAGGATTGTCCCGGATCGCACCTAAGATGACCATTGCGCAGGACTTTCCGGAGGAGGATCTGGGGAACCTGCAGTATGTCAGACCCTATAAGGATGATCCGCTGGTAGGCAACCGGATCTCGCTGCGCTGTGCCGTGGAATGCTTTGAAACAGGAAAAGCGATCTATGACGGGACACTGAAAAGCAACCACCGCGCCGATGAGAAACCGTTTCTTCTGATGCACGGCGATGGCGATAAAATCTGTTCGGTAGACGGAAGCCGCAAAGTGGCGGAGCGTCTGGCAGATGTTCCGGACTTTTGCTATATAGAATGGAAGGGCTACTGTCACGAGATTCATAACGGCGGTCCGAAGGCGACCGGCGATCAGGTTATCGATACGATAGGAAAATTTATTTTACATGGAAAAAAGGGATTGGAGTAAAAGCTATGTTGAGTGAAGATAAAGCAAAAGAGCTGATGTCGGAAATTCTGCCGGACGATCCGGAGAAGATGCGGGAGATCCTGGAAACTTTCGACGTTCTGATGATGCGGTATGATTCGGCGATAAGAGAGGTTCGTACAAAACTGGAGATCCTCAACGACGAACTTTCCCTGCATGGGCAGCAGAGCCCGATTTCAGCGATAAATTCCAGACGGAAAAAGCCCATGAGCATCCTGGAAAAACTAAAGCGTTACGGCGTCGAGGTCTCTCTGGATTCCATAGAAAAAAACCTCAACGACGTGGCGGGTATCCGGGTCATCTGTTCCTTTGTCGATGATATCTACAAGGTGGCTGCCATGCTGGCTCGTCAGGATGACATCAAGGTGGTACAGATCAAGGATTACATAAAGAATCCGAAACCTAACGGCTACAGGAGCTATCATATGATCGTCGAGGTGCCGGTCTTTTTCTCCAACGAAAAAAGGCCGATGCGGGTAGAGGTGCAGATCCGGACCGTAGCGATGGATTTCTGGGCCAGCCTGGAGCATAAGATGAAATACAAGCAGGATATTGAAAACGCGGAAGAGATCATGGCGCAGCTAAAGGAATGTGCAGATACGATCTCGGAAACGGATATGAAGATGATGCGCATCCGTGAAAAAATCAGGGCGGATCGGACGGAACAGGAGACTTTTGTGCAGCCTTAAGGAGGGGCGGAATATGATCGGAATCGGTATAGATACAGGCGGTACCTGTACGGATGCGGTGATTATCGATACAGCGGATCATCGCGTTCTTTCCTATGGCAAAACGCTGACCACAAAGCGGGATCTGAAGGAAGGTATCCTGAAAGCGCTGAAGGAACTGGATCAGGAATTGGTAAAAAAGGCGGAATATCTTTCGCTTTCTACGACTCTGGCGACCAACGCCTGTGTGGAGGACAAAGGCGGCAGAGCGAAGCTGGTCTTCTTTGGTGTGAAAAAAGCGTTTATCGAAAAGATGAAGGGCACCTACGGTCTGCCGGACGTTTCGGAGATCTGTTTTTTTGCCGGCGATGCAGGAAGAGATGACAGTGCAGAAAACAGACCGGACTGGGAGGCGTTTCGCCGGGAGGTCAGAGAAAGCTTTTCTGCCTATGACAGCGTGGCGCTGGTGCAGATCAATCCCAAATACAATGACGGCGCTTACGAAAAGAAAGCAGAAGAGATTATATCCCAGGAGCTGGGCATCCCCTGCGTCAGGGGCTACGATCTGTATCAGGAGATCAACGTACAGAAGCGGGGTGCCACGGCGCTTCTCAACGCCCGTCTTCTGCCGGTGATGAACGATTTCTTTGACTCCATAGACCGGTCTCTTGCCGATCTGGGACTGCATCTGCCGATTCAGGTGGTCAAAAGCGACGGTACGATCATGAGCCGGGAATATGCGATGAAGCGGCCGGTAGAAACGCTGCTCTGCGGTCCGGCGGCCAGCATCATCGG
>CALXJA010000192.1 GCA_944388465.1 uncultured Emergencia sp. | reverse complement strand
TGTCCTCGTAGCGCTCGGGAAACCTTCCCGAGCGTTCTTTCACGATCAGCTCCGCCGCCCGGCGCATATTCCTGACTCGGTTGTAATAGCCAAGGCCTTCCCACAGCTTCAGCAGCGTCTGTTCGTCGGCCGAAGCAAGGGCTGCGATATCGGGAAGCCGGGTCATAAACCGCTGATAGTAGCCTTTGACTGCCTCAACCCGCGTCTGCTGCAGCATAATCTCCGAGACCCAAACGTGATAAGGATCCCTATCTTTCCGCCACGGAAGATCTCTTCGATTCTGTCGATACCAGCTCATCATCTCCCGCGTAAAATCCCAATTGATTTCCTTTGCCATCAGCCTCTGAGAAACCCTTCTATAATCTGTTTTTCCGCTTCTTCTTCTGTCAGACCGAGGGTCTGCAGCTTCAGGATCTGTTCCCCGGCTACCTTTCCGATGGCAGCCTCGTGGATCAGCGAAGCATCCAGATTCCCGGCGAAAAGCTCCGGCGCAGCGTTGACTTTTCCGTTGCCTACCAGAATCGCATCGCACTCCGAATGTCCGGTACACCGGTTATTCCCTTTTATTCTGGAATGGTATTCCTGATAGGAATCGTCCTTGGCCACGGATCTGGAAATCAGATCCACGGCGCTGTCCTCTCCGTTCATATCCACGTCAAAATCCGTCTTCGCGTATTCGCTGCCGGATGTCTGTATGCTCTCGTGAATGATCAGCTTTGCCCGGTCGGACAGTGTTCCGTTGGTGGTTCTCACGGAGTGATCCACTCCGCCCAGCTGAATGGTATTCATCTCCAGCACGGAGTCCTCTGCAAGTTCTACGTGAGTCACCGGATCGATCTTTTTCTGTCCGCTTCCCTCTCCCGTGCCCAGATGTTTTTCCTCGTACAGCACGCGAGCGCCTTTTTCCAGGTAAAAGCTATGTATGCCGTTATGGGCCGCTTCCCCTTCGTCATCGGTATGCACGCCGCAGCCGGCGATGATCGTTACGTCCGCATTCTCTCCTACGTGGAAATCGTTGTAAACCAAATCGTTTACGTTTCCTCTGGTTACGCAGGCCGGTATAAATACTTTTTCCCCTTTGGTTCCCGGCCTGATATAGATGTCCAGACCGCTTCCGTCGGCCTTGCCTTCTATCCGTATATTTTCCGTGGACTGCCTTCCCGCGCAGCCGCCGTTTTCTCTGATGTTGTAGGCGCCCTGATAACCGCCTTCCGTGTATTCGGATACCGCTTTCAAAAGTTCTTCTGTCAGCTTGTCCATGGATTACCACTCCTTTCCTATCGGACAGGCGCCGGATTTCTCGCCTTCCATCAGCTGAGGCATGATCTCTTTCCCCGGTCCGGATATGCGGACCTTTCCGTCAACGATGACGGCAATCTCGTCGGCGATTTCAAGGAGTCTCTCCTGGTGTGAAATCACCAGCAGCGCTTTGTCGCTGTCCTTTTTCAGTTCGCCGAAAGTATCGATCAGACCGGAAAAACTCCACAGATCGATGCCTGCCTCCGGCTCGTCGAAGATGATCAGCCGACTGTTTCGCCGGGCCAAAACCGTCGCGATCTCTATGCGCTTAATCTCGCCGCCGGACAGGCTGGCGTTGACTTCCCTGTCTATGTAATCCTTGGTACACAGTCCTACCTTGGCCAGAATTTCACAGATCGTCTCCTCCTTCATCTGCCCGCCGGAAGCCAGTTCCAAAAGATCTCTGACGGTTATGCCCTTGAACCTTACCGGCTGCTGAAAAGCATAGCTGATTCCAAACTTCGCCCGTTCTGTTATATCCATATCCGTAATATCTATTCCATCCAGCAGAATACTGCCTTCTGTTATCTGATTTAATCCTGCGATGACTTTGGCCAGAGACGTTTTTCCTCCGCCGTTTGGTCCGGTGACCACGGTGAGTTTGCCGGTCTGTACCTGCAGGTCTATTCCTCTGAGGACAGCTTCCCCGTCTTCCGGTTTCCAGCACACGTTCTTCAATGTGAGCATATCTGCCTAACCTCCCTAATGATTTTCCATTGACGCCGCCGCTGCCCTGTGGGCCGTCTGCAAAGCGGCTGCCTTGTGTTTTATACCATTTTCCGGTGAATTTAAACGATATTTGTCAAAGAACCTCCACCTCTAAGTGAAAAATTTTCCGCAGAAATTAAAGCTTTGTATCCCGCCGCTGTCGACGGAAAATCCACCTGCAGTCGATATAGGATATCTCCCCTGATTTCATCGCACAAAAGTCTCGTTTCCCGCCTGTCGGCAATTGAACCAAAAGAAATCCTCATTTCTTTCGGGAACGTTCTGACTCCGCTTGCCCATATTTCTACCGAAGATGTATAATTGTACTCAACGGGCGGATTATTGCCGCCCGGAAAGGAGAGTCTCAACGTGTATACATGGAACGAGCTGGATAATTTTATTCGCAGCTGCAGCCGATGTCCCCTCTGCCACAGCAGACTGCAGGCCGTAACAGGAAGAGGAAACCGGCAGGCGAAACTCATGTTTGTAGCCGAAGCTCCCGGCGCCAATGAAGACAAGGCCGGCATACCGTTCGTAGGCCCTGCCGGCAAGGTCTTTGACCGGCTTCTTGCCGATTCCGGACTGACCTGGGACGATATCTACATGACCAATATTCTCAAATGTCATCCGCCCGGAAACCGGGATCCGCTCCCTGCGGAGAAAGAACAGTGTCTACCCTATCTCCGCTACGAAACGGTGCTTATTCACCCTAAAATCATCGTCTGCCTGGGAAGAGTCGCCGCTCAGCAGATCATCTCTGCCGACTTTCGCATTACCCGCCAGCACGGTACCTGGACCGACCGGATGGGGTACAGCATGACTGCCGTCTACCACCCGTCGGCTCTTCTTCGCGATCCCGCTAAAATGGAGGAAACGAGGAGAGACTTCCGTCATATCGCAGAAAGGCTGAAACAGATCACATAGGATCAGCCATAGAAACACTTCGTCCTTCCCCTGTCTGCGAAGCGATGGAAGCATCACACTTCCTGACAAAAATATTCTTTTAAAATCCGTCCGGACAGATCGAACTCCACCCCTTCGGCCTGCAGCAGCTCCTGCTGCAGGCCGCCGCTCGCCGAAGAAAGCCTTTCTGCCACACTGCCGTCTTTTCTCACGACTCTGTGCCAGGGCACGTCGTCTTCGCTGAGCGAGTGAAGCGCCCAGCCGACCTGCCTGGCCATCCGCGGATTCCCCGCCAGAGCGGCTATACGTCCGTAACTCATCACTTTCCCTTCAGGGATACGGCGAACAATTTCATAAACACGTTCGTAAAAATTCATCTTTTTCTTTTGTTCCTTATGCGATCTTTCCG
>CALXJA010000191.1 GCA_944388465.1 uncultured Emergencia sp. | reverse complement strand
TGTAGCGCATATGGCCGAACTGCCGAGACCGCTGAGAGTGCTGGATCAATGGGTCTACCATTCCCGCCTGTACAAGGCGGCTTCCTTTGTGGGAACCTGTGACGACGTTGAGCTGATTCAGCTGAATTCTTTCGGATGCGGCCTTGATGCCGTGACCACCGATCAGGTGGAAGAGATCTGCAGAAACAACAACAAGCTCTATACGGTACTGAAAATCGACGAGGGTTCTAATCTGGGAGCGGCAAAGATCCGCATCCGTTCGCTGAAGGCGGCTATGGAAGAACGGGAGAAAAACGGAGTAAAAGCGATCCCATCGGATAAGGCCTACGAACGCGAGTATTTTACCGAGGATATGCGGAAAAATTACAATATCCTCGTGCCGCAGATGTCGCCGATCCATTTCGGCTATCTGGAAGAAGCCATGCGCTCCTGCGGCTACAATGCGGTGCTCCTGCCTCCGGTAGATAAAAACTCTGTAGAAGAGGGACTGAAATACATAAATAACGACGCCTGCTATCCGACTATCGTTACACTGGGTCAGATCATTTCTGCACTGAAATCCGGCGAATACGATCTGAACCGGACTGCGGTCTTCATGTCGCAGACCGGCGGCGGATGCCGCGCCAGCAATTATGTGGCATTGCTGCGGAAGGCGCTGAAAGATCTGGACATGGAACAGATTCCGGTAGTTTCCTTTAATATGGCCGGTCTGGAAAAGAACCCGGGATTCAAGATCACGGCCAAAATGGGTCTGCGTCTTGCGGTCGGTGTAGTATACGGTGATCTGGTCATGCGGGTGCTGTATGCGACCCGCCCATATGAAAAGGTGCCGGGCACCTGTCAGAAGATCCTGGACAAATGGCATGACCGCATCATCGATAACATCATACATTTCAACCGCAGAAAGTACGCACAGAATTTAAAAGGCATCGTGGAGGATTTTGACCGCGTTGAACGGACAGGAGAACGGAAGCCGAAGGTCGGCGTAGTCGGCGAGATCCTGGTCAAGTATCATCCGAATGCCAATAACGATATCGTAGGGATCATCGAATCCGAAGGAGGCGAAGCTGTCGTTCTGGATCTGCTGGACTTCTTCCTCTACGGTATGTACAGCAAGAAATTCAACTTTGAAAAGCTTTCCGGTTCCTGGAAACAGATGCAGACCAACAAAGCAGGGATCGCCGCTGTGGAATGGCTGCGGAAACCTATGCGGAAGGCTTTGCGGGAAAGCAGGCATTTTGAAGAGCCTGCGCACATCGAAGAGACAGCGGAGGCGGCCTCGGAGATCATTTCTATCGGTAATCAGTGCGGTGAAGGCTGGCTCCTGACCGGAGAGATGATTGAACTGATTCGCGGCGGAGTAGAGAATGTGGTCTGTCTGCAGCCATTTGCCTGTCTGCCGAATCACGTTACCGGCAAGGGGATGATGAAGGCTATCCGAAAGATGAATCCGAAGGCGAATATTGTCGCCATCGATTACGATCCCGGCGCCAGTGACGTTAACCAGCTGAACCGTATCAAACTGATGATGGCAACAGCGCATAAAAATATGATTGAAACAAGAGAAGCTTTGTAGTATACTATTTAAGTTGAAGCACAAAAGAAATATGGATGGGAGGTGTCTCCATGGGTAGACACGGTACAATCGCCGGCAGAAAAGCGGCACAGGATTCAAAAAGAGCAGCGATGTTCACAAAATACGCCAAAGCGATCACGGTAGCAGCTAAGGACGGCGGAGATCCTGAGTACAATGCTTCCCTCAGGGTGGCAATCGAAAAGGCAAAGGCAATCAGTATGCCTAATGATAATATTCAGAGAGCGATCAAAAAAGGAACAGGCGAGCTGGAAGGCGTTTCTTACGAGGAACTTTCGTTTGAGGGCTATGGAGCCGGCGGCGTGGCGTTTATCGTCGAATGTCTGACCGACAACAGCAACAGAACGACTTCCGCGGTCAGATCCTCTTTTGACAAGCATGGCGGTAATCTGGGCACTCCGGGCTGCGTATCCTATATGTTTTCGCGAAAAGGTGTGCTGATTATCGAAAAGACAGATGAGATCGACGAGGACGCACTGATGGAAGCTGCGCTGGAAGCCGGAGCTGACGATATGGCAACAGAGGAAGACAGCTTTACCATCTACACGGATCCTTCGGTCTATCCGGAGGTCTACCAGGCATTGTCTGATGCCGGGTATGTGTTTGTAGAAGCTGATGTGGAATTTGTTCCATCTATGGAAAGTACGCCGACAGACGAAAAGGACATCAAAAAACTGAAGAAGCTGGTTGAGGTACTGGAGGACAACGACGACGTACAGAAAGTACATACCAACTGTGCCATTGATCTTTATGAGTGATCGGCAAATGGCAGAGGCAATACAGGAGAGTCTGCATTTTTGAAAAAGCAGGCTCTTTTTCTATTCTGTCAGATCCTTCCCGGAAGGGCGTCACGTCCAGCGGTCAGAAGCAACACTGTGGAAGAACAGAAGACCGGCAAGTACCGGCAGATCTCCTATACTGTGAAAATAAAAAAACCCGGCGCTCCGTCGGGATATAATTGACGCCCTATCGTTCCGATAGGTGGGTACCCTGCCGGCGCTTCTGCCGTCCACACAGAGGAGGCATGACATAGGCCGCACGGACTCCGGGTTCCCGATGCAAAAGTGTAGGTTCAATTATGAATTCCCAACGCAAGTTCCAGGCTGATTTTATTATATATC
>CALXJA010000190.1 GCA_944388465.1 uncultured Emergencia sp. | reverse complement strand
GTTCCTTGCCGGTGCCGGTCTCTCCATAGATAAAGACGGAAGCGTGGTTGTCGGCAGCACGCTGGGCCCGCTCCACAGCGGTTACAAACTGAGGATTTCTGCCCACCAGATCGTCAAAGGTGTATCGCTTGATGGTGGGCTTGACCTCTGCCGGCTTTCTCTTCTTCTCCTGCAGCTGGAGTATGGTGTCACTCATGGTGCGTATATTGGTGATATCCTTAGCCACTTCTACTGCCGCGATAGCTTTTCCGTTTTCCATGACGGGCACCGTGCTGTTGACCGTGGTGACCTCCTTGCCGTAGAGATTTTTGTAGGTCTGCTGCTTATTCTTGATCGACACGTGTTTTTTCAATGCCTGATACATGGTGCTCTCGTTCAGTCCCACCCCCGGAAAGGCCTTGTGGAACTCTTTCCCCAGTACGTCTTCTACATTAATCTGTTCGATTGCCGCCATGGCGTCGTTGTAGAACAGGCCTACCCCGTCTTCATCGACCACATATACGCCGGCATCGATCAGTTTGATCAGCTCTTCAATAATTTTTCTGTATCCTTCCGCCTGCAAAACCGCACCTCCTGTCTCTGACTTCAGCCGCACAGGGATCTTTGCCCTGCGTTTTACCAACAGTATACCGCAGTTTTTAATCGAATGCAAATTTTTTTGCACCTGCGAAAACGGTAAAATTCTGGTGACTGAATTCCGGTTCTGCCCGCCGCCGTTTATTTTCATCTGTACATTGAAAAAATCTCCGAAATATTGTATATTGGTATTTAGCAATCTATTTGATCGAAGGAGAGGACAAATGAGAATAAGAAAAAACAACGACGACATCGAAGAAAAAGACATCGAAATGATCGCAAGAGTATCCGACGCATTGGCTCATCCGGTCCGCCTCAAACTCTTCCGCTACATCATGCAGTGCAACAAGTCCATGCAGACCGTCTGCAACAAGGATCTGGTGGCAAACTTCGACTACGCTCAGGCGACGATCTCACAGCACATGAAAAAGCTGACCGAATCCGGTTTGATCCAGGTAAACAAGAAGGAAAAATTCTCCTACTATTACGCCAACCTGGGCATCCTGATGCAGTACATCAATACGACAAAAAAATATTCCGTAATATAAGGATGAATATACGATACACCTGTCCGAGGAACAGAAAAAACCGCCCTTTCGGCCGCATTGCCGAAAGGACGGTTTTTTTGCTGCGCACTTGATCCTTGATCATCGAGAGAAAAAAGCAGGGTGAAAGCGAGGCAGAGCTGCCCCATCCCCGCCGCTTGCCTGCAGCTGCAATTGCCGCTATCCCTAGGAAGCAAAATTTCCCGTATATAATTGATAATATTTTCCCTTTGCTTCGATCAGTTCGTCGTGGGTTCCCCGTTCGATGATCCGCCCCTGCTCCATGACCATGATGCAGTTGGCGTTTTTGACCGTGGAAAGACGATGAGCGATGACAAAGGTGGTCCTTCCCTGCATCAGAGCGTCCATGCCGGCCTGCACCAACTTTTCCGTACGGGTATCGATGGAAGATGTCGCCTCGTCGAGGATCAGAGCCGGCGGATCGGCAACGGCTGCCCGGGCGATGGCCAGCAGCTGCCGCTGCCCCTGGCTCAGATTGGCTCCGTCGCCGGTGAGCATGGTATCGTAACCGTCAGGCAGACGCCGGATAAAACCGTCGGCATTGGCCAGCTCCGCCGCTCTTATACATTCCTCATCTGTGGCGTCCAGTTTGCCGTAACGGATATTGTCCATAACCGTCCCCGTAAACAGATGGGTATCCTGCAGAACCATGCCCAGGGAACGCCGCAGGTCCGCTTTCTTGATCTTGTTGATGTTGATACCGTCGTAGCGGATCTTTCCGTCAGCGATGTCGTAAAACCTGTTGATCAGGTTGGTGATCGTGGTTTTTCCCGCTCCGGTAGCGCCGACAAACGCGATCTTCTGTCCCGGTTTTGCCCAGAGGCTGATATTGTGCAGAACGATCTTGTCATCGGTATAGCCGAAATCCACATCGTCAAAGACGACTCCGCCTTCCTGTCTGGTATAGACGGCTGTCCCCTTTTCCCTGTCGATCTGCTTCCACGCCCAGAGCGCCGTGCGTTCAGACGACTCCGTCAGATTTCCGTTTTCATCTTCTTTTGCATAAACCAGTTCCACGCTGCCCTCGTCGGCTTCAGCCTCCTGATCCATCAGTTCAAATACTCGCTGAGCGCCGGCCGCGGCATTGACGACAAAGTTGATCTGCTGGCTGACCTGGGTGATCGGATTGGTAAAACTCTTGTTCAGACCTACAAAGGTAACGACCGTACCGATGGTGACCCCGGCCAGCTCGTTGATGCCCAGAATAGCTCCGACGATGGCTACCAACGCATAGCTGATCCAGCCGATATTGGCGTTAATCGGCATCAGCAGGTTGGCGTAGCGATTCGCTTTATCCGTACTGTCCCTCAGCTTTTCATTGACCTGATGAAAATCGTCCATGGCCGCCTGTTCATGACAGAAAACTTTCACCACCTTCTGGCCGTCCAGCATCTCTTCGATGAAGCCGTCTACCGCGCCCAAGTCCATTTGCTGCCGGACATAGTACTTTCCGGACAGCTTGGAAAAGTTGGACGTCACGATGAGCATAACCACAGCCGTCAGTATGGAGATCACTGTCAGCGCCGGATTGAGAACGATCATGGTGATCAGCGTGGCCACCATCGTAATCACTGAGTTGATGATCTGGGGAATGCTCTGGCTCAGCATCTGTCTCAGAGTATCCACGTCGTTGGTGTAAACGGACATGATATCTCCGTGAGCATGGGTATCGAAATAGCGAATCGGAAGCGATTCCATCTTTTTAAACAGATCGTCCCTCAGATTGCGCATGGTTCCCTGGCTGACATTTACCATAATCCGATTGTAAGCAAAAGCAGAGATTACGCCTACTCCCATGATGCACGCCAGCCGGATCAAGTCCGAAGCAAGCCGGTCAAAATCGTCAGCGCCGGTCTGCAGCATAGGGACGATATAGTCGTCTACCAGCGTCTGCGGAAAAGTGGCGCCGATAACCGTGGCGGCAGCCGTGATCAGAATGCAGACGACCACAAGCAGAAACGGATATTTATAATCGTGAAGCATATATCGGATCACGCGGCTGATCAGTTTCACAGCCGTATTTTTTCTCGATCCTGTCTTTTTCTCGTTGTTCTTTTCATTCATAGGCTGTTCCTCCCTTCTGATGTACGCCGGCTGGTCGAAATCTCCGCCGCCTTCAAGCTGTGAGCTGTAGATACCCTGATAGATCGCATTGTTCTTCAACAGATTTTTATGGGTGTCGAAGTCGTCGATTTTTCCGTCGTTAAGCACTAAGATTCGATCTGCCGATTCCACGCTGGATACTCTCTGGGCTATGATGATCTTGGTGGTTCCGGGTATTTCTTTCGCAAAGGCGGATCGAATGCTGGCGTCCGTAGCCGTATCCACGGCGCTGGTGGAATCGTCGAGGATCAGCACCTTTGGCTTCTTTAAAAGGGCGCGGGCGATGCACAGCCTCTGCTTCTGTCCGCCGGAAACGTTGGCTCCTCCCCTCTCGATCCGGGTGTGATAGCCCTCCGGCAGTTTATCGATAAACTCGTCAGCACACGCTGCCCGGCACGCTTCTATACATTCCTCTTCGGTGGCATCCGGATTTCCCCAGCGGAGATTTTCCAGAATCGTTCCGGAGAACAGAGTATTCTTCTGCAGCACTACGGATACCTGATTTCTCAGCACTTCCGTATCGTACTGGCGAACATCCACGCCGCCCACGCAGACCGATCCTTCGTCTACGTCGTACAGACGGCAGATCAGATTGACCAGGCTGCTTTTTCCCGAGCCGGTGCCGCCGATAACGCCGATGGTCTCCCCG
>CALXJA010000189.1 GCA_944388465.1 uncultured Emergencia sp. | reverse complement strand
TCCGTCCCGGCAGGGATCCTCTGCAAATTCGCGCCGATCTTCGCCTGTACATTGGCATTTCGTTCGCTTTTTTGCACGGAAAAACTGCCGCTCAGAACCTGAAACAGCATTTCCTTTACAGAAGTCTTCCCCGTACTTCCGGTAACGCCAATTACCCGAACCGGCAGCTGCTCTCTGTACCAGCGTATCGCACGGATATGCGCCTCTCTTACATCATCTATTATCACGTGGGGAATGAACGGCGGAAGACGGCAAGGCGCCAGGATCAGGGTACAGCCTCTAAACCAGGCTTTACATGCCATCCTCCGCAAGAATATCCGGCGTGATTCCCGCCAGCCATCGCTTTCCTGCGGCTGCCGCAGAAAGAAAAGATTTCCCGGCGCCGCCTCCGCGGCTCGGGCGCAGATCAAAGCTACAGAAAAATCGCGAAGATGAGCCAGATGCGGCGGCAGGACAGCTCCGGCCGCTTCCAGAATGCTGCCGACGGTGATCCTGTCATCCCAGGCGCGCAGATTCCCAAAATCCATATGCGGTTCCTGTACGCCTTGTCCGGATAAACGATATCCCTCCTGCTGCAGCTGCCAATTTCCTCCGGTCATGATGTAGCGGTGCAAAACCAGCGCTTCGCCGCGAAAAGCAGAAAAGATCCGTACCGGTTTCAGCTGAAAATCCCGCTTTCCCGGTTCTGCTCTCACACCGCAGGCAAGTGCCGCAACACAGGAAAATCCACAGGCTGACGCCCTGCGTACGAGCCGGAGAAGCGCCGGACGGGTCTCCTCCCTGTCCTCCAGAAACAGATATACAATATCCGCACCGGCTCGTTTTAACGCAGTATATTCCCAGAGCAGCCGTACCGCAGAGATGTTTTTCTCCTTTTCCTGAAAGACGATCCCCACACGCAGAATCGCATCTGTCTCTATGCAGACCAGCTGTCTCCTGCAGGCCGTCACATCGACGGCTCCTGAACAGGATCGTCTGCTATCCGTTTTCTGTCCGCTTTGCGGAGCATACAGGCATATGTCCCCCAACGCCTCCTCATTTCCTGAAGCAGAAAGACAAATATCCGCCTGTCTTCCACATTTAGCGGCGGCTTTCTTTTCTACTGTTTTTGACCGGACAAACAGGTGAAGAACCCAAAAACACAGAAAAAGCAGAGAAAGACACAGATATTCTGCTGCAGTCCGCACCTCTCCCGCTGCCTTTACCCACAGTTTTTTCATCCTTTTCATCGCTTCTACCCGCAAACAATTTATTTTCCTTCCTTTTCCAGCTTTGCATACTTCTCATCGACCATGGCCAGCTTGCGGATAACCGGTATGTCCTGCGGGCACTGGGATTCACATCTGCGGCAGCGGATACAGTCCCTGCCGTTACGGGGAAACCGGCGGTACTGTGCAGAAAGAGAGGTCCACGGACAGTGAAAATCATGGGCTGCGGCTTCATTGTACAGTTGAAAGATCGATGAGATCGGTATGTCCTGCGGGCACACGCTGCAGTAATCGCAGCCTGTACAGGGAATCAGAATATCTGCACGCAGCTTTTCTGCCGCTCCTGCTATCGCCCGGCGTTCCTCCTTCGTTAAAACCGGATTCGCAAAGGTCTGTATATTTTCCTGCAGCTGCCGGAGATCGGAGGCGCCGGAAAGGATGACTGCCGTCTGTTCAAGCTCCGCCACAAATCGCATACCTAAAGAAGCAAACGACGCGCCTGTTCCTGCCTCGCTGAGAATCCGGCGAGCTGCACTGCTGGCCGGATAAGCCAGCATACCGCCCCGCAGAGGTTCCATAACAAAGACCGGCTTTTGAAATTCTGCTGCGATCTCATACAGTTCTCTTCCCCGAAAGTATTCCCAGTCCATATAGTTGAGCTGCAGCTGAATGAATTCCAGTTCTTCATAATCCTGCAGCAGCCTGCGCAGAATCTGCGGACTGCAGTGGACAGATGCACCGATATGACGGATCCTTCCTCTTGCTTTTTCCTTATGCAAATACGGCATCAGGGATAATCTTTCGATATCCCCGTAACGTTCATCCTTGATACTGTGGATCAGATAAAAATCAAAAAATTCGCTTCTGCACCGCTGCAGCTGCTGATGAAAGATCTTCTCTGCATCCCGTTTCTCCCGGCACCGCCATGTAGGCAGCTTGTCTGCCAGGAAATAGCTTTCCCGCGGGTAACGGGAAAGCGCAAGCCCCAGAGCCTGCTCTGCCTGTTCCCCTCCGTAACTGTAGGCTGTATCAAAATAGTTGATTCCGCCTTCTATGGCACAATCCACCATCCGGATGACTTCTTCTATAGAAAGATTTCCGTCTTCCTTTTCCGGCAAACGCAGCGTCCCGAGTCCCAGCCGCGACAGTTTTTTCCCTTTAAATTCTGTATATTGCATCCTTTCGTTTCCTTTCCCTGCGCACTCTCTTTAATGGAAGGCTTTCAACCGCCGGAACGCCGTTCTCTCCCGGTCGGATTCTGCCAGACGGATCAGTCTTGTCAGAACTTCTTTCAGCGGTATCCCCTTCTTTTCAAACATCATGGCAAAAATACTGTGCGCCCCAATGCCCGGCACCGTGTTGATCTCATTGAAATACAGCTCGCCGCTGTGATCCAGGAAAAAGTCTACCCGTGCAAAGCCCCGGCAGTCCAGCTCCCGGTAAATATCCTCTGCCTGTCTGCGTATCTTCTGCGCCAGCTCCGGATCCAGACTGGCCGGTATCCGTTTAATCGAAGAGAAGGCAATATGTTTAGCCGCATAATCATTGATACCGCCTTCCGGCATACTGATCTCACAGATGGCGCCCATATCCAGATCTTCATTTCCCAGAAGCGCCACTTTGATTTCCTTTCCTAAAATTCCTTCTTCGATCAGAATCTTATCCTCATAGGAAAAAGCCTCTTCGACTGCCCTTCGCAGATCCTCCCGGCGGTCCACCCGTGAAACGCCTATGGAACTTCCCAGTCCTGCCGGCTTAACAAAGACCGGATAACCAAATCCGATCATGTCCGGAAGAGACGCCGCCTGCCGCTCCCAGTCCCGCTGATAGAGAACCAGACATCGGGGCTGTTTGAGTCCGCATCGTTCTGCAAAGATCCTCGTCAGTTGTTTATCCATGGCACAGGCTGAAGCAGCGACCCTGCACCCCACGTACGGAAGGTCTGCCAGTTCCAGAAGCCCCTGCAGGGTGCCGTCTTCTCCGCCGTAACCGGAGATCAGGGGAAAAACGCAGTCCACGTGCACTTCCTCCGTTCTTCCTTTGCTGTCAAACAGCGTCAGACTCTTTTTCCCCCGGACAGGCATAATGGCCGCTTTTCGATTATCTCTGCGTCTGAGCCAGCTTTCTCCATCCTGTATTTCTTTTGCCGACGCTTCCGTCAACAACCACTCTCCATCCTCCGTGACTCCCAGCTTCAACACATTGAACAACTGCTCATCCAGATGATCCAGCATCCCGCCCACAGAGTCGCAGGAGGCGTAATATTCTGTATTGTGGCCTCCAAAGATGACCAGTACTGTTTCTTTTTCCATGCAATCTCCCGCCTTTTTAATACGATATTTATAAGTTGGCTGATCTGGCAAAAAATACACCCGGAAAATTAAGGACAAAAACATGTCGGCATCGACCGGCGAAAACGGCTGTAATAGCGAAAACAGAGCGCCGCCTTAACGTTTTTCGTTAAGACGGCGCTCTTGTTAAGACGGCACTCTGCCGTTTCGTTCTATGTTATATTTTTTTATTGCCGTTACAGCTTCAGACCGACACGGTATCCGGTATGGATAGCATCCATAATCTTACCCGGATGTACGGCGTCACCGATCAGATACGCTTCTTTTCCCTGCTCCTTCAGCTCCTTGTACAGGCTCTGCTCTACATTGGCGCCAAAAGCGTAGATCACGGTATCTGCTTCGATTTTTCTGCTCTTTCCTTTATGTTCTACGATCACTCCGTCTTCGGCAATCTCCAGCGGCGTAGTCAGCGTGCAGACTTTCATGTCTGTATTCTTTATTCTTTCTGAATATACCAGGAAATCTGTAGCGGCAACACCTTTCATAATGGTTGGTTTTCTTCCCACCAGCGTAACATCATGTCCGGTCTCTGCCAGATATAATGCCGTCTCCGAACCAACAAGGCCTACACCTAAAACGACGACCCGTTTGCCTGCTTTCTTTGTTCCGTTCAGAATATCAAAAGCATCGACGGCGATCGGCTGGTCTATTCCCGGAAGTGTCGGTTTTTTCGACACACTTCCCGTCGCACAGACAACGGCGTCGTACTCTGCCAGATCAGCAGCCTTCGCTTCTTTCTGGATCACAGGAACCTGCAGTTTCTCTACTGCGGTGATCAGAGACCTGGTCAGCGGACGGATATCTGCTTTAAATTCCGGCACAGCGGCTTCGATCAGCTGCCCACCCAGCTTCGCCTTTTCAAAGATCGTGACATCATGACCGCGAAGCTTCAGAACTCTCGCTGCTTCCATTCCGCCAGGGCCTCCGCCGATTACCGCAATGCGGCGTTTGTTTTCTGCCGGTTTGATCTCCAGTTCGCCTTCCCTGCTGATGATCGGGTTAACCGCGCAGGTAACTGCCTTGTACTGGAAGAAGGTTCTCTCCAGGCAGCCTTCATTGCAGCGGATGCAAGGACGGATATCCTCCGGACGTCCTTCTTCTGCTTTTTTCGGCCATTCCGGATCTGCCCAGAGCGGTCTGCCCAGACCGACGAAATCACCTTTTCCTGAAGCGATAATCTCTTCTGCGTATTCCGGAAGTGTGATCGAACCGGAAGCGATGACCGGAACGGATACTTCCTTTTTCACAGCTTCTGCCGCCCACACATTATGACATACCGGAACAGCCATCGGGGAAACCTGATGGATCATGGTATGATGATCGCCGCCCGATATATGGAAAGCATCCATGCCCTCATTTTCCAATGCTTTTGCCAATGCGATCGTATCCTCGATCGGGAAACCGTCCGGCTCATAGTCTGTTCCGCTGAGACGTATGGTTACAGGGAAATCCGCTCCGACCTTTTTCCTGACATCACGAATGATTTCAATGTAAATACGCATCCGGTTCTCCAGACTTCCGCCATAAAGATCGGTTCTGTGATTGGTCGTCGGCGAGAAGAAATTCGTCAGCAGATAGCCGTGTGCCCCGTGGATCTCCACCAGCTTGAATCCTGCCTGCTTTGCACGCAGCGCTGCATCTCCGAAAGCGCTGACGATCGCCTTGATTTCTTCAATCGTCAGTACGTGCGGCACAGCCTGTACACCGTACTGATCCCAAAGCTTTGGCCACGGAATGGCTGAAGGCGCGCAAATCGGCTGGGTTCCAAGGAATTTCTGCCGGCCGCAATGCTCGATCTGAATCGCCGGAACCGCTCCCTGCTCATCAATATTCTCAGCCAGCCATGCCAGTCCCGGAATATGCTCATTACTGGATATACCCAAATGACAATGCGCGGATTTTGCACCGATATCATCGACATAGGCATATTCCACGATGATCATGCCTGAGCCTCCAGCTGCCTGTTTGCGGTAGTAGCGTACAAGTCTCTCAGATACCGTACCGTCCATGTTGCTCATTCCGGAAGACTGAGGCGCTTTCATAATGCGGTTTTTCAGCTCCAGATTGCCGATCCTGCCCGGTGAAAACAGATGCGGAAACATACAATTTGACATATTTCTCCTCCTTTGGTTGTCTGTACAACAAATTTCGTTTATAATAGAATCATATTCAGATTGACAAAAAAAAAACAATATCATAAGATACTGTTTTTCAAGAATGACTAATTTTTTTTTGGAGAATCACATGCAACGAAAAAACGACTTACCGGGTTCCGCCTCATTTGGTTTTATTTTAGAGAACAACCTGAAAGCATACCGAAGCTTTCTGATGGAAAACTGCCGCAGCCAGGTCTCCTATACCAAAGGCACCATCATCACCTGCAGCGGAACCGTTTCCGGCCGTATCTTTTTTCTGCTGGACGGCATCGTCAAGATTAGCGTAACCAACATCCAGGGATACGAACGAGTCCTTGGACTGCACAAACAAAATACAATTTTTGCCATGGATGGGCTTCCTTCTGAAGAAAACGTGGTCGTCACCACCACCGCACTGACGCCAGTCTCGGCCATCAAGCTGACTTTCCATGAACTGCGCGACCTGTTCCGTCAGAATCCTGCCTTCGCCGCAGACGTGGTTCTGTACTACGGCGAAGTACTGAAACTGATGTGTTACGATGCAGAATCGCAGACCAGCAATCATATCAAAGCCCGTCTGTCTAACTTTATTATTCTCTATATGCAGAGCGAGGATTATCGGCATTTAGGATATCTGCCGTTTTCTCATTCTGAGCTGGCCTCTGCCGTGGGCGCATCGCGTGTCCATACCGCCAGGATCTGCGCGGAATTTGCGCGGGAAGGTCTGATCCGTACAGAAAAGAAAAAGATGTATATCCTGAACCCGCAGAAAATCCGCGAACTGGCTTCCTATCACGGCTTCGAGTAAGCACACCGGCAGACGGACAGCTTATTGTTTTGCCTTGCGATAGCCGGCGTCCTGCGCTTCTTTTTCTGTATGGAAGAGAACCAGATTCGGCGAATCCGCCATCAGGGCATAATCCCTCTGTCCCGGCATGTGATAGATCTTTGAGCGTTTATTTCCCCGTATTTCCAGCTTTGTCTCATCCGAACCGCCGCTCGTCTCTTCCGCGGCTGCTCTGCTGCTCCCGTCGGCATAATCGATCTCCACTCCCGGCTGAACATTGTAAACAAAAACGTTGAAGCAGATACCTTCACCCTGATCCTCCACAGACAGCGCCTCCATCTGCACGCCTCTGGCCAGCAGCTCGTCTCCTTCAAATACAGGAATCACCCGGTACAATACGTGATTTCCTGTTTCTTTCACATAGTCCGCCACCATATTCTCAAAAGGCAGCATCCCCTCTACATTCATATACCGGGTACCGGTGATCAGATTTTTCTCATTGGCATTCTCGCCGGAAAGCTGATATCCGATCAGATGGCAGCGATTGTACAGATATTTCCCGTCGACGAAATCGTACTTGACCGTATGCCAGCCGCTGGGCTTCACCTGTCCGATACTTCCTCTTTCTTCTGTCGGCATCAGATCCCGTCCGATCTCCGCATAGGCCTCGCCGCACCGGTCGTATCGGTCAAGAGGACTGTACTCTTCAAAAGACTGCGCCTTCATGTCTGCAGTATCAAACTCGGGCACATTGCCGTTGACCTCACAATAGGGCTGCCCGTCGTATTCCGGAATTTCTTCCAGCGAAACCGCGTTTTCTACGGTCAGACCGTCTCCATCGCCCAGCAGTTCTGCAGAAATACTTCCGCAGGCGGAAAGCGAAAATAAAAGCAGTGTCAGCGCTGCGGCCAGTATGACCTTCACCATATATTTTTTCTTCATTTTTTCTGCCTTTCATAAATCATCCGGCTGATCTTCTCGTGAGATGAGCCGGGAAATTCCCGTATTTCACGCAGCGAAAAAGCGGACAGGTCATCTTCAAAGAACACATCTGCCGGATACCGGCGGTTCCATCGATAGATGACCAGCTTTTCGATCTGCCGGATATACAGATTGATTTTTCCGGATTCAAAGAAACACCAGTCTGTCTGCCTCCGGTTTTCCGCAAAATCATCGGCAGCCGCAAGCTGAAAGCCCGGAAGCTCTGCAAAAATCGGATAGGAATACGGACTGAGATGCAGGATCTCCCCTGCCAGCAATTCTCGCAAGTCCTCTCGCTGCCTGCGATCCATGCTCTGTCTCCGCATGTTGAACAAAATCCCATTTCGGTCGTCAAGACAAACTGCCGCATACATACGCCTCTCACCTCCTGCGTCGCCGCCATGCAGCATCAGCCGCCGTTCTTTTCACTGTGCACCGTACTTCGGGACAGGATGCGGCGGTCACATTCCTCCAACACCGCTTCGTCTGCGGTCAGCACATAAAAAAACACTCCGGTATCCTGCTCGGAAAAATACCTGCCGTAGACCCTTCCCTTCATTTTTACCGGTGCGAAAGGCTCTGTTCCTTTGTCTTCCGGCGACCATGCCGGTATGCCGTACTGCAGATAGGAGCGGCAGTATCCGTTCCGCTCATGGATCGTGCCGTTGGCCGTCAGATCGGCATCCACCCGCGTCCATCCATCGATCTCTGCATAAGTCACCTCTTCCTCAATGCCGGTGACGTTCCAGTCAAAGATTCGCTCCGTCGGGGAAATACTGAAATCGGAAAGCACCAGATACTGATAATCAAATTCCGGAACCTGTGCGATCTTCTCTATATCGATCCGGCCTTTTTCCGTAAAACCATAAGGATTTCCCTTTTCGTCGCGGCCGGAAAGCAGATAGGCGCCGTAAAAGCTGCTATAGTAAGAAGAATCCGGGTCATAAAGCCTGCTGCATCCTTTCCACAGATCAAAGGCCGGAAAATTGTACAAAATGGTCAGCCGAAGGTTCTCTTCACCAGTAAAAGAAGAAAAGCTCTGGTCTGCATTGAAGGTCATGACAAAGGGATACCAGTCGGTCTCCTCCGTATCACCGCCGCCGGGAACCGACAGCTCGATCTTCTTTTCCTCCATGAGGCTTTCCGCCTGATGAACGCCGCTGTAGACCTTCATCACCAGCAGACTCAACGGATACCGGGAAAAAGGGCTCAAGACAAAAACCGTCAGCGCAAGCAACCCTGCGCAGACGGCTATTCGTTTTCTTTTCATGTAAACACTCCAATCCCGTTCAACAGTCACTGCCTTTGCTTTCCTCATTTTACTACCGGAAAACGGAATTGGCAATCCCTCTTCTTTCTGGTTCAAACTGCTGTACCGCAGTCTGGCTTCCATGTTCCCGCTGCTGCCCGGAACCCTTCCTATACTGCAGGAGGCGGTGAAAGTCACCGGCTCTTCACCAAAAAGAGACGCTGATTCAGTGTTTCAGATTGTAAAAAGCGCCGGCGCCTGCATACCGGCCTGATGACGAAAGCGCTTCTTCAATGCGCAGCAGCCGGTTGTACTTGGCGATGCGATCTGTTCGTGACAGTGATCCTGTTTTGATCTGTCCGGCGTTCAGTCCGACCACGATATCCGCAATCGTAGTATCCTCGGTTTCGCCGCTTCTGTGGGATACGATGGCCGTATAGCCGGCCTTCTTTGCCATTTCTATGGCGTCAAAGGTTTCGGTCAGCGTGCCGATCTGATTGACCTTGATCAGGATCGCATTGGCTGCGCCTTTTTCAATTCCTTCTGCCAATCTCTCTGTATTGGTAACGAACAGGTCGTCTCCCACAAGCTGTATGCGGCCGCCCAGCTTCTCGGTCAGCATTTTCCATCCCTTCCAGTCATCCTCAGCAAGACCGTCTTCGATGGAGATGATCGGATATTTAGCACAAAGCATATCATAGTATGCCACCATTTCCTCTGCTGTCCTGGATACGCCTTCTCCCTGCAGATGATAAAGTCCGGATCCGGTATCATAGAACTCGCTGGCAGCTGCATCCAGGGCGATCTGAATATCTTCGCCCGCCTTATATCCGGCCTTCTCAACCGCTTCCAGGATAACCTGAATAGCCTCTTCATTTGCGGATAAATCCGGAGCGAAGCCGCCCTCGTCTCCCACAGCTGTATTCAGACCTTTTCCTTTGAGAACGCTCTTCAGATGGTGAAACACCTCTGCACCCATTCTCACCGCCTCCCGGAAAGAATCTGCGCCCACCGGCATAATCATAAACTCCTGAATGTCCACGGTATTGTCTGCATGGGATCCGCCGTTTAAGATATTCATCATCGGCGTTGGCAGCAGTTTACCGTTAACACCGCCCAGATAGCGAAACAGCGGCAGACCGCAGGATTCCGCTGCGGCTCTCGCAGCCGCCATAGACACGCTCAGTATCGCGTTAGCACCCAGATTCCCCTTGTTCGGCGTTCCGTCCAGGTCGATGAGCCGCCGGTCGAGGCCGGTCTGATCCAGCGCATCCATACCCAGAATGTTCTCTCGGATGATCTGGTTGACATGCTCCACCGCTTTCAGCGTGCCTTTGCCCAGATATCTCGTTTTATCTTCATCCCGCAGTTCCACAGCTTCGTGCACACCTGTGGATGCCCCTGATGGAACGATAGCTCTTCCACAGGAACCATCCGCCAGCAGCACCTCTGCTTCAACGGTAGGATTCCCTCTGGAATCCAATACTTCCCTCGCTTTTACGTCCTGAATATTCGTCATGGGTGTTTCCTCCTTCAATTTCGTTGATCTCCGAAAATCGACAATTTGTCTAAACGTTTCTGGCCGGAAGCGGATTCCGCCTGCAGGCCGTATCTGTCCGTCCATGCGCAGAAGCTCTGCCGCACCGGAAGGTATGACGCCGCAGCTGTACCGGCTGATCACCTTATCGGTTACCGTTTCATTATACAACGTTTTCCTCGTTTTGCGAATAAAAAAGAACCGGGATGCCCCTGTGAGTATCCCGGTTTTAACGTTCTTTTACTTTTTTCAGCCGTATTGACGGGAATTACATACCCATCTGTTTTGCTATTTCTTCGCCGCAGCTGCCTGCTGTTTTGCTATTTTTTCGCCGTAGATGCGGTCTAAATGCGAACACAGATAATGCACATAACTTATCATATGTCCTTTCAAACATCCATTTTCTAATGGATTATCTTTCTTTCCATATGTAACATTATTTCATCGCTTTATGCCCAATTCCCAATCGCAGTAGTTGGGGCAGATGGTTATGTATGTTTTTGATTGAAATTCTTCGTATAAATGGGATTTGAGAAAACCATGACGCCATTTTGGGAGAAGTTTTTTGATCCCCCAAAATGGCTTATATCAAGGCTTTCATCTTTTAAGTATGACTCATCGCTGTAATAGGCACTGCATCCAAGTTGATAACTGAGTAATCTTCCATATCCTCTGTTTTAGCTACTCCAAATTTTTTGATTTCCTCATCCATCTTACTGTTCAACACATGCGTGTAGATATTCAATGTAACACTTATACTGGAATGCCCCATCAGCTTTTGTACCACTTTAGGATCCATCTTATTTTCAAAACATCTCGTGGCAAATGTATGCCTCAGTGTATGTGGGTGAAATTCCCTTACCTCTTTTGGTTCTACATTATTCTGAACCGCCAGCATACCTTCTTTCTCCCTAAGTCGTTTTACTGCTTTTTTAATCTCTTTTTCTACAATATATCTGGTACACGGGCTGCCCATACCTGTAGTGAATACTAAATCACTTAATTCGCCTTTCCCTCTCCATCTGCTTCCCAATTCCTTTTTAAGACCTTCCTGCTTTTCCCTTTGAGATAGCAATATCTCTTCCATTTCACCTATGAACGGAATCTTGCGAGTGGAATTTACTGTTTTTGGAGATACTAACATCTCGCGTTTCTCTCCATTATAATAGGAACAGCTTAATGCTCTCTCAATCGAGATAGTTTTCTTCTTAAAATCAACATCTCCCCACTTTAATCCTCCAAGCTCACCTACTCTTACTCCGGTCAAACACATAAAATAGAAAAGCTCTTTATACCAGC
>CALXJA010000188.1 GCA_944388465.1 uncultured Emergencia sp. | reverse complement strand
ATCATCGGGAATGATACGTGAATCTGCCGTCAGCCGATACCAGTTTCCTTCCAGATAAAGAGAAAACTGATGCGGTTTTTCCGGCTTTTCTGCCTCTTTTCCTGTTTTTTCCACGCAGAAGCCCGCTACTCTGACGCTTTGCAAAAATTCCTCTGCCGTCAGACCGTTGAGATCCCGCACGACCCGGTTATAATCGAAGATTTGCAGCTCGCTGTCCGGAAAAGCCGCCGCCATAAAATAGTTAAATTCCTCTTCGCCCGTATAGCCGGGATGTTCCCTGCGCCGCTTTTCTCCCACCGCGCAGGCGGAAGCGCTCCGGTGATGTCCGTCAGCAATATATAAAGCCGGTATCTGCGCAAAAGCCGAGACGAGAGCCCGGATCACTTCTTCCTCCCGGATCACCCACAGCATATGCCTTGTTCCGTCTGAACCGGTAAAATCATAGACCGGTTCGTGGCTGCCGGTGTAGTTCCTCTGGATCCTATCGCAGACATCGTCGGCTCTGTAGGTCAGAAAGACCGGTTCCGTATCCATACCGCAGACATCAAAATGGCGAATGCGGTCCTCTTCCTTTTCTATCCGCGTCAGTTCGTGCTTTTTGATCGTATTGTTCTTGTACTCGTCAATGCTGAAACAGCCGACGATGCCGGTCTGGCTGCGTCCGCCCATGCACTGGCGGTAAAGATACAGCGCCGGTTCCTCTTCCTCCCGGAAAACGCCGCTTTCCAGCATTTGCTCGATGTTCTCCTTGGCTTTTCTGTATACCGCATCGTCATACAGATTTTCGACCTGCGGCAGATCGATCTCCGATCTGCTGATGTGCAGAAAGCTATATGGATTTCCGGCAGCCATTTCCGCCGCTTCCTGCCTGCTCATTACGTCGTAAGGAAGCGCTGTAACCTGCGCCGCCTTATCTGCTGCCGGTCTTATCGCTCTAAATGGTCTCAATACTGCCATGGTTTATCGGTTCATCTCCCTGCAAATAAATTCCGTCACTTCTTCAATACTCATGTGGGTCGTATCCACCTCTATCGCGTCTTCGGCCTTTCTCAGCGGATTGATGGCTCTCGTAGAATCATCGTGATCCCGTTTGCGGATATCCGTCAGGATCTGTGCCAGCTCGACCTTCTGCCCGCTTTCCTTAAGCTCCAGGTACCGTCGTTTCGCCCGTTCTTCCGCATCTGCCGTAATAAAGAATTTGTACTCGGCATCCGGAAATACGTTGGTGCCGATATCCCGTCCATCCATGACCACGCTTTTTTTGCTGCCCATATTTCGCTGCAGCTCCACCAGTTTGACCCGCACATCGCCCAAAGCAGAGCAGGCCGATGCCTGAGCGGAAATTTCCGGTGTGCGGATAAGACTGCTGACATCCTGCCCATCCAGCAGGATCTTCCCGTCGGAAAAATCGATTTCCGTATGATCCAGCAGCTGGCGAACGCCGTCCCTGTCATCCAGCGCGATTCCGTTTTTCAGCATCTTGTAGCCTACGGCGCGGTACATGGCGCCGGTATCGATATAGTCAATTCCCAGCCTGGACGCCAGACGTCTGGCAATCGTGCTCTTCCCTGCGCCGCTGGGACCATCTATAGCAATTCTGAACATATCTCCCTCACTATTTGTTATTGATCAGTTTTTCGATTTCTTTGATAAAGGTATTGACATCCGTAAACTGACGGTAAACCGAAGCAAAACGAACATAAGCCACTTCGTCAAGATCCTTCAGCTGTTCCATGACCAGCTCGCCGATAAAGGAACTCTCTACTTCTTTTTCCATCAGATTGTTCAGACCCCGCTCGATTTCGCTGACTATCCGCTCGATCTCCGCAGCCGGCACCGGTCTCTTCTCACAGGCCTTGATAATGCCGTTCATGATCTTGCCGCGATCAAACGCCTCGCGTCTTCCGTCTTTTTTGATGATCATGATGATGGATTCTTCCACTTTTTCATAAGTGGTGAACCGCTTTCCGCATTTTTCACATCCGCGTCTTCTGCGGATAGCATGTCCTTCCTCTGTAGGCCGGGAATCAATGACCTTTGTATCGGGATTTTCACAGTATGGACATCTCATCGGCTGTTCCTCCTTTTACTCTGATAAAATATTCTACTACATCCCGGCGCGGTTTTCCAGAGCAAAATGCGCATACCTTCCGCCATGCGGGCCGATCTCCGCCTCAATACGTATCGAGATCGACCAGAACCACATCGTCGCCGATGGTTCTGATCCTGTCCCATTTTACAACGAAGTCATCCTCTTTACTGCTGAAAAAGCGGAAGATCCCCTTTTCTGCCGGGATGACGATCCCGTCGATAGTGCCGTTTTCCAGATTCACCTCAATATCATAGATGAAACCCAGGCTTCTGCCGTCGTGAATATTGATCACTTCCTTGTTCTTCAGTTTGTCCGTACTCAGCATCTTTATCCCTCCTCTGCACAGCTGTGCCGCGCTACAGAACATATCTATGCAGACAGGCCGCAGGATATGCCAAAAGAGCCGCCGCTGCAATGAAAAATCATTACAGCGGCGGCTCCTATACCGGCATAAAAAACTCTTTCAGACCGATTATGCACGGATCTCCAGATGCGCCTCGTTGGCAAAATACTCTTTCGTTTCTTTGGTAATGACTCCACTGAGGGTCACCAGTGCGATCAGATTCGGAATCGCCATCAGTCCGTTAAAGATATCCGCAATGGTCCAAACCGCCTCGACGGTGAGGAAAGAACCGATCAGTACAGCAAAGATATACAGCCATTTGTAGGTCAGCAGCACGCCCTTGCGTTTTCCTGCCAGATATTCAAGGCATCTTTCTGAATAGTAGTCCCAGCCCAGTATCGTCGTAAAGGCGAAAAAGATCAGGCACATCATCAGAACGAAGGCGCCTGCGCTCGGGCTCCACGGCAGTCCTTCGCCAAAGGCATAGGCCGTGCATTCTGCACCTTCAAGACCCAGGTCAGTCGCACCGGTAATGATCAGTGTCGTTCCGGTCATCGTACAGATCACGATGGTATCGATAAACGTACCCGTCATGGAGATCAGACCCTGTCTTACGCTGGTATGGGTCTTGGCTGCCGCCGCCGCGATCGGCGCGCTTCCCAGACCGGCTTCATTAGAAAAGATTCCTCTGGCAACACCGTTCTGCATCGCCATCATCATTGCGCCAAGTGCGCCGCCTGCTGCCGCGCGAAGACCGAAAGCCGACTGTACGACCTCCACGATCGCTGCCGGAAACGCTTTGATATTGTAGATCAGGATCGTCAGACAGATCAATACGTAAGCCACCGCCATAAACGGCACGATAATCGTTGTGACACTGGCAATCCGTTTGATTCCGCCGATGACGACCAGCGCCGTGGCCGCTGCTACCACCACCGCCGTGATCACGATAGAGATCGAATATTCATTGCCGAACAGACTTACCAGATGCTCCTTCTGCGGATCAGCAAAATTCTGTACCGCTGTGGCAATACCGTTGACCTGAGTGATCGTACCGATACCCAGAAGACCGGCGCCTACGCCAAATATGGCAAACAGCTTGGCCAGCCATTTCCACTTCGGACCCATGCCCTTTTCTATGTAGTAGAACGGTCCGCCCAGAGCGTGACCCTCTTTGTCTACCGTCCTGTACTTGATTGCCAGAACACCCTCCGAATACTTTGTCGCCATACCGAGAAAAGCGGCTAAGATCATCCAGAACAGGGCGCCCGGACCGCCTGCCGTCACGGCTGTCGCTACACCGACAATGTTTCCCGTACCAATGGTTGCCGCCATAGCCGTACAAAACGCGCCGAAGCTGGTTACCTCGCCTTCGGCCTCTTCTTCATTACTGACCATAAAGCGGAAGGCCTTTCCCAGCTTGCGCACCTGCAGCAGACGCAGACGCAGCGTCAGCAGAAGGCCTGTACCCATAATCAGCACGATCAGCGGAATGCCCCAGACAAATCCGTCGATTTCCTTTAAAATTTCTGTAAACGTCATTGTTCCATCTCCTCTTTCTTCTGGTTTTCCGTCGCAGCCGGGGAAACCATCTTTTTTGAGCAAAAGTAAAAGCCGAATGAAACATTCGGCTCCAGAGAGATGACATAAAGTATTCACACTACTCTCTGTCCTCTTTGCCTGAGATATCACGCAAGGGGCGCTCACCTCCCCGCGCTTAAACCTTCGGCGACCTTTCGGTGCTCTCCAGAGAAACGATTCCGCTTTGAAAGGCTGTTCCTTTAAAGCAGAAACGTCAACGCAATGAGTTTATCACAGAACCACTGCCAATGCAACAGTTTTCTTGTGCCGAAAGACAAAGATCCCAAAGAGATCAGTTTTCCTTTTCTGCGCCGTAAACAATTTTACCGCCCACCATAGTCATCACCGGCAGTATGTCCTTGATTTCCATCGGATCTATGGTAAAGATATCCCGGTCTAAAAGCACCATGTCCGCATAATACCCGGCCTTGATCCTGCCCTTGCGGTCTTCCAGAAACTCACTGTACGCGCTTTGCCAGGTGTAAGCGTCTATAGCTGTTTCCACATCGACGCACTCCTGCGGATAGAATCCGGCCTCAGGCTGACCCTGTCTGTTTTTTCTGGTCACTGCCATATAGATATTGGTAAACGGATTACAGTCTTCCACCGGACAGTCCGTTCCGTAAGAAAGATGCGCGCCTCTCGACAGCAGTGTTCCGAAGGCATAGGAGCTTGCAGCCAGTTCCTTTCCGCACAGATCTTCCACGATGGTCATATCATAATCCAGAAAGATCGGCTGCGCAAACACCAGGATGTCTTCCCGGACAATGCGGTCCAGCAGCGCCGGATCGGTGATCTGGCAGTGCACCAGTCCGTGCCGCAGCCTGTTCTCGCCCCCGACAAACGCCTTTTCGTAACAGTCTATGGTCTTTTCGATCGCCCGGTCTCCGATGGCATGGGTCACCACCTGCAGTCCATGCTCCCGGGCAAGGCGGCAGTATTCTTCCATCTCTTCGTCCTTGATCCATTCCAGTCCGTGGTTCTTCCTGTCCCCCGCATAGCCGTTTTTCATCAGAGCCGTACGTGCGCCCAGGCTGCCGTCTTTAAACAGCTTCAGCGGCCCCAGCGTCAGCCAGGAATCCGCATCATACTTTCCCCTGGCAAATTCACCGTTTTCCAGATACGCGGAAAACTCGCCGAGATCGTTGAAGCAGACCTGGTGCCGGTAGCGCAGAAGCGCTTCTCCCCTGTCATACAGGTCATGAAACAGTTCGAATGTTTCATCACAAGGCGGCATCGATCCGCCGGCATCGTTGCTCTGCACACTGGTAAGCCCATGGGCAACGGCGTACCGCATCGCATCCTGCAGCAGGGACTTTCTTTCTTCCATCGTAAAATCGGGGATCACCGCCTTTGCGGCATTGCAGGCATTGGCGGTAAAGATTCCGTTAGGATAACCGTCTTCGCCGAGCAAAAATTCACCGTCAGGAAACTGCGGCGAATTTCCGTCAATACCCAGCATTTCGATCAGACGGGTATTGGCAGAGAGAACGTGTCCGCATACCCGTTCCAAAACAATGGGAAAATCCGTACTGATCCGATCCAGATCGTGGCGGTCGGGAAACCGTTTGTCCGCCGTGAACAGATCCTGGTTCCAGCCAACGGCGTGAAGACCGTTTTTCACCCGTTCCGGGTGCTTTTCTGCAAAGATTCTGCAGATCCGGATCATTTCCTCGATAGAGGCTGCACCCTCGATCTGCGCCTGGCTCAGACTTTCCGCAAACTGCATGAAGTGCATGTGCGAATCGTTGAGTCCGGGAATCAGTGTACGGCCGCCGCAGTCTTTCACTTCCGTAAAACTGTCCCGGCAGGCCAGGATATCCGCATTGGTTCCCACCCTGGTGATCCAGCCATCTTCCACCAGCACTGCCTCACTATAGCATCCCTTTTCCACGTAGACCTTTGCATTATACAGTATTCTTTTCATGTTCTTCCTTTCCTGCCGGTACACCTGCCGCAGAAGACAAGCAGGCTGTATCCTTTAAATTCAACAGGGCTGCCGCATCAGGCGGCAGCCCCGAAATCTCGCATCTGCTGAAAGCCGGCATCCGGCTTTCTTTATACGGCTTTTCCGTATTCCAGCACCTTGTCCATGACTTTGCTGAGCACCATGGAAGAACGCAGACCCTGTTGTTCACAGTACTCTTCGATGGTCATTCCATAAGTGTTTTTAAAGTTCTCTTCGTCTATACCGGCTTCCGTCAGCATATTCATCATATACTCCTCGTATTCCTCATCGGTCACCTCGATGCCCTCCTGACCGGCAATGTAGTAGGCGATCATCTCCTGGAATACCTTGGTCTCTGCGTATTCGGTCACCGTCTTTTTCAGTTCTTTCTGTGTATAGCCGATCTGCTCCAGATAATCCTTCCATTCGACGCCTGCATCCTCGGCCGAATCCTTAAAGGACTGCATTGTCGTCTCGATCAGTTCGTCTCTTTCTTCCGGATATTTCTTGACTTCGGAATTTTCAACGATGGTCTCCCACATCGTTGCCTTTACAGCCGACTCGGCTGCTTCTCTTTTCTCGGCTTTCAGTTCTTTCTTTATCGACTTCTCATAATCCTCAAGCGTGTCATAGTCGCTGTGTTCTTTAACAAAATCCAGGTTGTATTCCGGAATCTCTTCTACCTGCTTGCTCTTGATATCGACCACAAAGGTGACATCCTTTCCGGCAACCTCTTCATTGTCGTAATCCTCCGGGAACTGCAGATCCAATGTGACCTCGCTGCCTACCTTTTTCCCGACAAGTCCTTCTGTAAAACCATCGATCATAGACGTTGTACCGATGGTAATATCATAGCTGTCGCTGCTGCCGCCTTCAAAGGTCTCTCCGTCTATGCGGCCTTCAAAGGAAACGTTGATGGTATCGCCATCCTCTACGGTTCCCTCCATCACCGTCTTTGTCGTTGCGCTGGCTTCGCATCTGGACTGAATTTCTTCCTCAACTTCTTCGTCCGTCACGGAAACAGAAATCTTTTCGTATTCCAACCCCTTGTAATCCATTACTTTTACATATTCTGAAAGGTCGTAATCACTGTAAGGCGCGTTTTCGCCGCAGCCGGTAAAGGCAAACATGGATGTCAGACACAGTGCAGAAATCAGACCTACGGAAAAAAACTTTTTCTTCATACTCTTTTTATCCCTCTAATCTTTAATACAATTTATCTGTCACCAGACCCTCTCATTCTAACACGCATCTTACGTATTTTCAAATAGTATATATCGTTTTCACATAAAATACACAAGTTGTTTTCCTATTCACTATACTTTCCGGAAACCGGCCGCAGAAACTCCGCTGCAGCATTCCTCTCTACGTTTTTCTCCGCCGTCTTCTGCTTTTCGCACCGCTTTTTTTCACTAAAGGCTGGCAGCTTCTGCAAATCCATAATCAAGAAATGCCCGGTCATGACAGTCGCTGGACAGAATCAGCGGGCACCCCAGCCGCCGGATCTCTTCCAGAATAAACGGCGCCGGATACGGCCGGCTCCTGTACCCTCTTGCCATGGCGCCCGTATTGATTTCAAATACCGGCCGGTTCTCCGCCGCCTTCGCCAAAGCGGCAAGCGCAGCTTTTTTGTACCAGCGCGCATCTTCGTCAAAGTACCGGCCTCCTTCGTTGAACTTGGTGATCAGATCAAAATGGCCGATGATGTCTGCGCCGGTCTTTTTCGCCACGTCGGCCTCGGTCTCGTAGTAAAGCTCCACATAGGCGCGGAAATCACCGGCAAAATACTTCTCCACATTGTCCAGCATGATCTCTGCCGTGTTGTCCACCGACAGGTAGACACCGTCCTTTTTTACATAGTGCAGCGAACCGATGACATAGTCATAAGGATAATCATCACCTTCGCCGAAATATTCCCGTTCGATGCCCAGACAGATACGGATCCTGTCCTTGTATTTTTCCTTCAGTCTGCCGATCTCTTCTCTGTATTTCTGCGTTCCTTCCCGGCTCATGCAGAATTCCGTATCGAATGCCGTGTACTCGTGCCCGGAAAAACCAAGAACCGAAAAACCCAGCGCTATTGCCTGTTTTACCAGCGCCTCCGGCTCATCCTTTCCGTCACAGTAGCAGGTATGGGTATGCAGATTCATCTTTCCTTCGCCGTTCAGCAGGTTCATTTCGTCATTTTCTCCTGTTTTACTTTGTGATCAATGATATGGCGGGATTCCAGCTCGACCGCCACATCCTCCACATTGATGCCGAGCTGAACCATCAATACCAGTACATGATACAACAGATCCGCAATTTCGTAAACGGTTTCCGCTTTATCCTCCGCCTTGCCGGCAATGATGACCTCTGTGGCTTCCTCTCCCACCTTCTTGAGAATTTTATCTAATCCTTTTTCAAAGAGATACGTCGTGTAAGATCCTTCCGGCAGCTCTGCTTTTCTTCCTTCCAGCAGCTTATACAGATTCTTTAAAGAAAAGGAAGGCGGCAGCTGACCCAGAACCGGATAGGCAAAACAGGAATCCGTGCCCAGGTGGCAGGCCGGTCCGTCCTTGTTCACCATGACGACCAGCGCATCCCGGTCGCAGTCGGCGATGATGCTGACGATATGCTGCCGGTTGCCGCTGGTCTCTCCCTTTCTCCACAGCTCCTTACGGGAGCGGGACCAGAAACAGGTGGTTCCTTCTTCCATACTGATCGCCAGACTTTCCCGGTTCATATACGCCAGGGTAAGAACCTTTTTCGTCTCTGCATCCACCACGATCGCCGGGATCAATCCTTTCTCGTCAAATTTCAGTTCCTCTGCCTTTACCATCATTTCCTCCTCTTCTACAACCGGACATGTACGCCTGCTTCGGCCAGCTTTTCCTTCAATTCGCGGATGGACACCTCGCCGAAATGAAAGATCGAAGCGGCAAGCCCTGCATCAATATCCGGTATGGTTTCAAAAAGTTCAATAAAGTCCGCTATGCTGCCTGCGCCTCCGGATGCGATCACCGGTACAGAAACGGCTTCATTAACCGCTTTCAGCATTGCAAGATCGAATCCCTTCTTTACACCGTCGGTATCGATACTGTTGACCACGATTTCTCCGGCGCCGTCTGCCTCGCCTTTTTTGATCCATTCCAGCGCCTCAAGGCCGGTATCCTCTCTGCCGCCTTTGGCAAAGACGCGGAATTGGCCGTTTACCCGTTTCACATCTACAGAAAGTACTACGCACTGGTTGCCGTAACGTTTGGCCGCTTCTGCGATCAGCCCGGGATTTTTCAGCGCGCCGGAGTTTACCGAAACCTTGTCCGCCCCGCATTTCAATACCCGGTCAAAGTCCTCGAGCGTGCGGATACCGCCGCCTACGGTCAGCGGAATAAAGATGGTCGACGCGACCTGACGCAGAATATCGGTAAACAGCCCCCGTTCCTCTGCGGAAGCGGTAATATCATAAAAAACCAACTCGTCTGCTCCGTTTTCGCTGTAGTATCTGCCCAGCTCCACCGGAGACGACACATCGGAAAGTCCCTGAAAATTTACGCCTTTCACTACCCGCCCGTTTTTGACATCTAAACAGGGGATAATCCTCTTCGTGATCATTTCTCTCCCTCCTTCGCCATCTCTATCGCCCGGTGCAGATCGATATCCCCCGTATAGAGGGCTTTTCCGATGATCGCTCCATCGATGCCGGTCTCTTTCAGCGCCTTTACATCCGCAAGATCGGACACGCCGCCGGAAGCGATGATGCGAGTGCGGTAATTCTGTGCAAGATGCCGGTACAGCTCTCTGTTGGTTCCCGCCATGGCTCCATCCTTATCGATGTCCGTGCAGATGACACAGCTTACCCCCGCTTCACAGAGACGGGTAAAAATCTCGTCCGCAGAAATGCGGGAGACTTCCTTCCAGCCCCGAATCGCTGCCATTCCATGAGAGAGATCCACACCTGCCGCAATCTTCTCCCCGTACTTTCTGATCATTTCTGCGGTGAACTGCGGATTCTCCACCGCTGCCGTTCCTAAAATCACGCGAAAAACACCGGCCTCAAGGTAGCGGTATATGGTCTCTTCACTGCGGATCCCGCCGCCGATCTCCACCTGCAGCCCCGTATCACGTACGATCCGTTCGACGATGGCAAACGCCGGCGTTTCGCCGTCCCTGGCGCCGTCAAGATCTACGGCATGAAGGAACTTCGCCCCCTTCTCCTCAAAGTCTGCGGCAACGGCAAGAGGATCGTCGCCATATACCGTCATCTGCTCATAATCCCCTTTCAGCAGTCTGACCACTTTTCCTCCCCGCAAATCAATCGCCGGAAATATCTTCATATTTTTGCTTCCTTTCTTTTGCCCGCAGAGGATAACCCCGCGCACAGCACGGCTCTGTCTGCTGTCCGCCGCCTGCGGAAAACTCTGTTTCTCATCTATGGTTTACTGCTTTACAGCTCGCAAAAGGCCTGCAAAATGGCAAGTCCTGTCTTTCCGCTCTTTTCCGGATGGAACTGCACACCGTAAACATTGCCCGCGGCCACAGCCGCCGTCAGCGGAATGCCGTACTCCGTCTCGGCGATCAGAGAAGAGGCGCAGCCCGTCCCGTAAAAGGTATGGACAAAATAGACAAAATCCCCCTCGTCTATGTGGGAAAACAGCGGACTTTTTTCTCTGTTCCCGGGAAAACGCAGGCTGTTCCAGCCGATATGCGGCACCTTATACCCGGCAGGAACCTTCTTTTCCATGGAGACCACGCTGCCCTCAATCAGCCCCAGGCCGCGGTGCTGCCCGTATTCACAGCTCTTTTCAAAGAGAAGCTGCATACCGAGGCAGATCCCCAGCAGCGGTTTGCCGGATTCTGCGCAGGCCAGCACCTCCTTGTCCAATCCGCTGTTCCTCAGCTTTTCCGCCGCGTCGCCGAATGCGCCCACTCCCGGCAGCACGACCCGATCCGCGCTCCGGATAATTTCTCTGTCTCCGGTCAGCACCGTCTCTGCGCCGATATAGCGAAAAGAACTGTAGAGAGAAAATATATTGCCTACGCCGTAATCGATAATGGCAATCATTTTAATACTCCTTTCGTTGAGGGGATCTCATCACGATATGCGCTGTCAATGGCACAGGCTTCAGCCATGACCCGGCCAAACGCCTTGAACATGGCTTCGATGATGTGATGGGTGTTTTCCCCGGACAACTGTTTAAGATGCAGGGTGATTCCGGCCTTGCGCACAAAGCCGAGGAAAAATTCCTTTACCAGTTCCGTATCAAAATCACCCACCTTGGCCTGAGGCATCGACGCGTCAAAACGCAGCCAGTCTCTTCCGGAAATATCCACCGCACAGAGCATCAGCGTCTCATCCATGGGCAGCAGGATATTGCCATAGCGCCTGATTCCGCGCATATCGCCCAGCGCCTCGGCGAAAGCGCTTCCCAGCACAATCCCGATATCTTCCGCCGTATGATGGTAATCCACCTGTACGTCGCCTCTGCAATGCAGCTGCAGATCGAAACGGCCGTGCCGGGAAAACAGGGTCAGCATGTGATCCAGAAAGCCGCATCCGGTATCGATGCTGTTTTCCCCTCTTCCATCCAGATTCAGTTTCAGCTCAATATCTGTTTCCGCCGTCTGGCGTCTGATCGTACTTTCTCTCATCATCGTTCCTCCATGATCTCGCTCACCGCCTGCAGAAAGCCTTCCATATCCTCTCTGGTTCCGATGGTGACCCGGTTGTAATCGGCAATTTTTTCATTGCTGAAACGGCGTACCAGATAGCCTTTTTCCCGGAGCTTCGTCTGCAGCTCCTCTCCGCTCATGATCCTGCTTCGGACAAAGAGGAAATTGGCGCTGGACGGTACGACCGCAAACCCCATCTGCCTCAGTCCCGCCGCCGTATATTCCCGGGTATCCATGATCTTTCGGCAGTTTTCCATATAGTAATCGTTTTCCTCTACGGCGGCGATTCCTGCCGCCATCGTAAGCCGGTTGATGCTGTACGGATTTGTAGAGAACTTCAGTTTTTCCAGATCGCTGATGATACCCTCGCTGCTAAATGCAAAACCCAGCCTGGCGCCAGCCATACTGCGGGATTTCGAAAAGGTCTGTACGACCAGAAGATTGTCGTACTTATGTATCAGCTCCACACAGCTCTGCGCGCCAAAATCCACATAAGCCTCGTCGATGAGCACGACATTGTCCCGATTCGTCCGGACGATTTTCTCGATTTCGCACAGATCAAGCGCCTTTCCTGTTGGCGCATTGGGATTGGCAATGACGATCAGACTGTTTTTGCACACGTAATCCTCAGGGTTCAGAGAAAAATCCTCCTGCAGCGGCACCGCCTCAAACTCCACGCCGTGCAATCTGGCGAATACCGGATAAAACCCATAGGAGATTTCCGGGAACATCGCTTTTGTCCTTCCACCTGCGAAAGCCATAAACGCAAAGTTCAGAATATCGTCAGAGCCGTTGGCCACAAAAACATTGGCACGTTTCACGCCGTACAGCTTTGCAAGGCTGTCCTTCAGCGCTCCGCATTCCGGATCAGGATACAGCCGCAGCGCCGCCGTCTCCTGCCGGCTGACTGCATCCAGCACAGCCGTTCCCGGCGGATAAGGGGATTCGTTGGTGTTCAGCTTCACAAAGGTTCTGTCTTTCGGCTGTTCTCCCGGAACATAACTTTCCAGCTTCCTGTATCGTTCACGCAAAAATTTACTCACTTTTTTCCCTCCAGTTGTTCTGCCAGACTGTTCCTGATTTTTTCAACGGCTTCGGTCTTGAATTTGAAGTTGGCTTTGTTGGCGATCAGTCTGGCGCTGATCGGCACAATCGTATCGATAACCTCAAGGTTGTTCTCCTTCAGGGTCTTTCCCGTCTCCACAATATCCACAATCACATCGGCGAGCCCGAGTATGGGCGCGATCTCAATGGAACCGTTGAGCTTGATGATGTCGATATCCCGGCTTTCTTTTTCATAAAAATCCCGGGTAATATGCGGAAATTTAGTTGCCACCCGCAGTGTACGGCCGGTGTTTTCCCGATAGTCCTTTCTGGCCGCGACGGCCATACGGCATTTCCCAAGATGAAGATCCAGAAGTTCGTAGACATCCGGCTCGTATTCCAGCAGAATATCCTTGCCTGCCACGCCGACGTCTGCCGCTCCGCGCTCCACATATATGGTCACGTCAGAAGGCTTCACCCAGAAATACCTGACGCCGGCCTCCGGGTTTTCAAAAATCAGTTTGCGATTGTCCTCTTTAATGGCCGGACACGGATAACCGGCCTGTTCAAACATCTCATAGACTTTTTTTCCCAGCCTGCCCTTGGGCAGAGCGATATTAACCATGGTATTCAAGAGTCGTCACCTCTCCGTTTTCTATTTTCATCAGTTTCCTGCAGGTCAGCTTCGGCGGCGCGGCTTTTTCCGTCAGCACGGTTTCCCCGCCTTCCCGCAGTTCCCTGGCCGCCCGCAGCACTGCAGACACCTCGCTGCTTTCGTCGTAAAGCAGAATCACATCGTAATCAAAGGCCTTTTCCTCTGTATCCAGACGATCGAGGGCATCCAGATACAGCGCAAATCCGATGGCTCCGGTCTTTCTTCCCATCCTTTCCATGAGTCTGTCGTACTGTCCTCCGGAAAGGATGCTGGACGGGATTCCCTGGATAAAGCCTTTATAGAGGATCCCGCTGTAATAGGACATATCATTTACGATTGAGAAATCGATATTGATGTTTCTCGCCATACGGTTCGCCGCCAGCGCGCTGCAGATCTCTTCCAGCTCTTTCAGCGCTTCCGCGGCCTTTGGCGGCAGATGCAGTTTTTTCAATTTATCCAGCACTCTGCGGTAGTTCCCGTAAGTCGACACCAGAATTTCCAGATTCCGGTCCGTTTCCTCGTCGATGCCGTATTCCCGGCAAAGCTGATGGATCTCGTGGAGATTCTTTTCGCTGATCCGTTTGACGATCTGCTCCCTTACGCGGAGCTCTGTTCCTTCAAGGAGGGCTTCGATCAGACCCAGATGAGAAATTTCCAGCAGATAATCGCTGCTGATCGCCGCAAGACTTCTGGCCGCAAGAACCGTAACTTCACACAGATCATAAAGGCCGATATCGCCCATACACTCCAGGCCGGTCTGCAAGATCTCGCGGTACGCATGGGTCGCCCTGGATGCCCGGTAGATATTTTCGCTATAGTACACCTTCTCCACAAATCCCGGTACATAATGATAGTTTTTAACAATAGAAAGCGTCAGATCAGGTTTAAGCGCCATCAGCTTGCCGCTCATATCGCTGAAGGTAATAATGCTGTCCGCCGCAATGAAATCTTTATTTCGGACATACAGCTCATACTCTTCAAACTTGCCGGTCTTAAACCGGCAATAGCCGTACCGCTCATAAAGTCCGCGCAGCTCAAACGTAGCTTTTTCATCGCTTCTCATAACGCTTCTGTTGATTCTCATGTGCTTCTTCCCTTTCTCCTGTGCCGCTTCTTTTATACTTTACTATAGTAACACATTAAAGCATCAAGTCAAGAGCGAGCGCCTTCTTTTCGTGTTCTTTTTACCATACAAAAAAAGCCGATACGCTTTATCCTGATTAGGATAGAACGTTCGGCTTATGGTTCCTGCCTGTGCGGATTTCCTACTTATTGAGAAATATCTTTCTCTTTTTTATGGCAGATGGATGCGCTGGGGCAACTTCCACAGGAGAAGTCGCAGCGTTCTTCACTTTTATCCCTCTCCGCTTCGTTTCTGGCGCTGAGCATTACGGCTGCCAGACCGATGGCGGCGATCACCACTGCTGCGATGATGATATAGAGGATATGACTGAAAAAATATTCCATACCTTATCCTTTCTTTTCCTTTGCACTGTCCCTCTTTTGTCTCTGGCGGCAGCCTCATGCGAAAAACGGGAAATACAGCTTAATTTTTCATGCCTTCTGCCACGGCCACGGCTACGGCAACCGTCGCACCGACCATCGGATTGTTGCCCATGCCCAGATAGCCCATCATTTCCACATGCGCCGGTACAGAAGACGAACCGGCAAACTGCGCGTCAGAATGCATTCTTCCCATGGTGTCCGTCATGCCGTAAGAGGATGGTCCTGCAGCCATATTGTCCGGATGAAGCGTCCTTCCGGTTCCGCCGCCTGACGCAACGGAGAAGTATTTCTTTCCCTGCAGCGTTCTTTCCTTTTTATACGTTCCGGCAACCGGATGCTGGAATCTCGTCGGATTCGTCGAATTTCCGGTAATGGAGACGTCCACGTTCTCATGGTGCATCACGGCTACCCCCTCGCGGACATCATTTACGCCGTAGCATTTGACTTTTGCTCTGTCTCCTTTAGAATACGGCGTTTCGCTGACGATCCTGAGTTCGCCGGTATAGAAATCATATTCTGTTTTTACATAGGTAAAACCGTTGATACGGGAAATGATCAGCGCTGCATCCTTGCCGAGTCCGCAGAGGATGACGCGCAGAGGTTTTTTACGCACCTTGTTGGCCGAATTGGCTATACCGATGGCGCCCTCCGCAGCCGCAAAAGATTCGTGGCCGGCCAGGAAGGCAAAACACTCTGTTTCCTCGCTGAGTAGCATGGCAGCCAGATTCCCGTGACCGATGCCCACCTTGCGGTCGTCGGCTACCGATCCCGGAATGCAAAAGGCCTGCAGTCCCTCGCCGATGGCTTCCGCAGCCGCTGCCGCCGACGGCACACCCTTTTTCAGCG
>CALXJA010000187.1 GCA_944388465.1 uncultured Emergencia sp. | reverse complement strand
GTCAGCTTCGCCGACAACGGCGCTGTAGAAACCAATCCGCAGAGTACTGTAGCCATTGGTTTCACAACAGACAGAATCAGCAATACAAAAGCTTCTGCTTCAGTCTTTGTACAGTTTACTGCTGAACCAGACAGCTATATAATTTCTTTAACCTTACAGAAAAAGACCAGCAGCGGCTGGACTACCGCTACCGACGTTAGTGGCTACAGGCATGTTTATCACGGAAGTGGTAAATCCGGTCTTTTGACTTACGAAGAGTGGACTGTAAAAAAAGGGGCAGTTTACCGGGTAAAATGCGAGAGTACAGATATCTATAACGACGGAATTCAATATACAAGAACAGCATATTCAGATCCGTTTTAATTATCAATAGAGAGGGGAACTCCCCTCTCTATTGCATATCATCTGCTATATTCAACATTTCTTCATCTGAACAATTTCCCCTAATAAATATTGTTCCTTCTATAATTCTGCAGAAGCCAACTTTATTTGTATCATCTTTAATCATTAATTCAGTTTCTCCAGAAGATATCGCTCGGTCATATTCGTAATAAGAAGTCAATTCAATTCCCATAACCTGACGTATTTCTATTTTCTCAATTCCTTTATAAAAAGAATACACATACTCTGTCGTATTGCCCTTATCCGTAATCTCCAACCTCGAAAACGCATACCCTTTCGGCACATATCCGGGCACCAGCATATCCGGATACTGCTTCTGCAGATCCTTCACCTTGTCCCAGTTGGTGACCACGACTACCTCGCCGCCGATATTCTCGTCCACATCTTCCCGATTATTCTTGATTACCAGGTTGTTTCCTGACCGGTTGACAACATCGTCACCGTTGCCTGCCACAGCAATCGTATCGTCTGCCTCCATCAGCAGCTTTATGCTGAAAACGCCGGTACACAGAACCAGAATACAGGCGGCTGCCGTCATGATGCGCTTGCGCTTTTCGGCACGCCTGCGGTTGTCCTCAGCGATCCATGCGTCCAGAACAGCTCTGTCCAGCTTTTCGTCATCGATATGGCTGCGCAGAACCTCCGCCAGGCGCTGCTTGATCAGTTCATCATAATAAGCGTCTTCCTTCGCTTCACGCCTCTTGGTCCATATCGACATTTTTGCCCTTACCTCCTTTGATGATCATCGCCTTCAACTGTTTAAACGCCCTGTGCTCGATGACTTTAACCGTACTGTAATTCATGTTCAGAATTTCGGCGATCTCCTTCAGCGAATAACCGTCGCCGAATCGAAGCCTGATGATGATCGGCGCAGGCGGTTTCAGAGAGGCAACCATGTCGGCCAGATCTTCATCCTCCAGGAAACCGTCGCACAGTTCCCACGCTTCCTTGCTGCTGCTGTCCGGAATATCTTCAATCAGCACATCGTTATAAACTTCACGTTCCAGGCGCAGCTTTCTTTCCTTAGAAAAGAAAATCGCGCTGCGGTAAGCGATCTTGTAGAGCCAGGAATTCAACTTTTCTATTTCACGCAGCTCGTGAATGTTCCGATAGGCGGAAACCATGATATCCTGCACCAGATCCTCCCGGTATTCTTCCGGTACGCCGAATATAGCAACGAGATCCTTGACCAGCGAGTATTTTTCACAAAGCAGATCAATCCGTTCTTCGCGCTCTTTCTCTGTTATCATTATTTTTTCTTCAGTGCCTCGACATAAAACTTCGTGATTTGCTCCATACATTTCAGCTGCTTTGCATTGCAGACCTTCAGCGGTTCCAGGATGCCCTCCTTGAGTCTTTCCTTTTCTACCCGCTCTTCGTCGCTGCCGTCCATTTCGCCAGCAAGAATATAGTCCGCAGAAACTTCCAGGATCTGCGCAAGCAAATACAGTTTCTTGATCGAGATCCCCTTATCCCCGTATTCAATATCCGCGATAAATTTACTCGACACCCCAAGGTGAGCGGCAAGATCCTCGCGGGTCAATTCTAAAAACTCTCGCTGTTTTCTTATCCGCCGTCCCATTTCGATGGGATCCAGACGCTTCAGTTCACTTTCACCTTTCACTTGCTTTCCCCCTAATCAAGTTTACAATCACTAATAGTTTATGTGCACTTTCGGTTCTTTTAAATAAACCAATAGTGATACCGGCACCAACTTTAGGGAGAATTTTCCTGAGAATTTTAACAAAATGTCCAGAACTAAAACCGTTGCGCCAAGAAAAATAATTTATAATATTCTGTGATCGCTCCGCAAAAACACCATCATTTACATCACAACAAAAAATCTAAATGATCAGGAGGGAAAAACTTTGGATCTGGACAAACAGATGCGAGTTGCTGAAAACATAAAATATCTTAGAAATGTATTCGGCTATACGCAGACAGAGATAGCCGATGTCCTGCACATGTGCCGGAGCACCTATGCGTACTTTGAAGCCGGAAAGAAAATGCTCGGAGTCGATACGCTTCTCGACCTGGCTGAATTCTATCATGTACGCATAGACACGATTTTGCAGTCTGACCGGGACAAATTCGTCAATGATGTGATTTTTTCTGACCGCTGCAAAAATCAGGCTGTGTTTTTGATCGATACCTTTTACAAGCTGTCGCCTGACAGCCAGGACGCGCTCCTGAAACGGGCGAAGTGGCTGCGCCGTGAAGAAGAAATAGAGATTCTGCCTACGTTTAATCCCATTTAAGGATAAGCGAAAAACGCAGGCGCTATTTTCGGCAGGCTTGATGGGAATGCAGGCGATGCGAAGCGGCTGACGCTTTCCCCTAAGACAGCCGCCTGCATCATTCCTGCAAACACTTTCCCGGGCGGAAATCCGAATGCGGCAGAAACTCCTGCGCATACCGGAGGCCGGACACCCTGCCGCAGCCCGTCACTGCCTGATGCTGCGGCAGATGTTATCCAGCTTTTCATTCACCTCGCCCGCATAGCGCTGGGCGCAAAGCAGCACCAGCTTGTCGCCGCCGTGGAGAACCGTACTGCCTCCGGGAACGATTTCCCTGCGGTCCCGCTGAACGGATACCACCAGGCATCCCGGCGGCAGCAGCATCCGTTCGATCGGCTCTCCGTCCATGCGGCTTCCCATGTGTACGTCACATTCCATGAGGATCTTCCGGCTTTTCTCTTCTTCGGAAAGCCCCGGATCCGTCCCCTTGGCCAGCATACGGCGCAAAAGCTGATCGTAAACCGGCTGCCCGCCAAGAATGTCGGCAGTCAGATACGCTGCCAGGGCTACCACGGAAAGAGACAGGAAATTTTTAAAATCACCGGTCATCTCCGTAATCAGGATCACACCGGTGATCGGCGAACGGACAATGGCCGAAAAATAGCCGGTCATACCCAGAATCACAAAATTAACCAGGTATAAATCGCCATATCCCAGCAGCTGCTGCGCACCCTCCGCGAATAGTCCGCCGGTAACTGCACCTAAGACCAGAAGCGGCAGAAAAATCCCCCCAGGAACTCCGGCGCCAAAGCTAAACAGCGAAAAGAAAAACTTGACGGCCAGTAAAACGGCCAGCGCTCCCAGCGCAAATTCTCCCAGAGCAGTCTGCTCGACCAGATGGTGACCGCTTCCTAAAGCCGGCGGAAAATATACCGCCAGGACGATGATACAGAGGAACGGCAACAAAATGCGGAGCGATCTGCGGGGGATTTTCATATACAGATTCTGTACTCTGTCGGTCATCCGGTTGTAAAAAACACCAAAAGCACCCAAAAAGATGCCCATCAGAAGCACGAGCCAGTAATAGGCAAGCGGCAGACGAGCCGCCGTAAAAACGCTGAACACCGGCTGCAGTCCAAAAATATAAGACGAAACAAAATCAGAAGTAATCGAAGCTGCCAGCGTCGAAAGCAGAATTTCTGTAGAGAAATTCTTGTGCAGCTCTTCCAGTGAGAAAACGGCTCCGGCCAAAGGCGCGGAAAAGGCTCCGGCAAGACCTGCCGCAGCGCCGCAGGTCATCAGCATCTTTTCTTCTGTCTTCAATTTTTTCCGCAGCTTCGAAAACCCTTTTCCCACCATGGCGCCCAGCTGAATGCTGGGACCCTCTCTCCCCAGAGAAAGTCCGGCGCCAATGGCGCACAGTCCGCCGGCAAACTTGGCCAGTATGATCTGCCACCAGTTCTGCTCGATCTGCCCCAGCAGTTCTCCCTTGACCTGGGGTATGCCCGAACCGGTGCAGAGCGGTACCCTGCGGCTGCAGAACCAGACCGCAATATAGGCGCAAAAAAGCAGCGCCAGGGCTGCGATAAGTCCCTGCCAGCTGCTTTCTGCCATATGGAGGACAGAGCCTCGAAGAGACTCTGCCTTTTCCAGACTGAGGCGGAAGAAAGAGACCAGAAGTCCTGTCAGAAGACCCACGGCCGCTCCCTCCGCGATCAGTCGGTATTTATTTCGTTCAAAATGCTCAAGTGTGAGCCGAATCCTGCTGCTCATGCAATCTGTCCTCAGCCTATATAGAGGTTCGTCGTCACGTATTCCGGATCGCTGGTCACATCGATTCCCAGCGCGTGGAGAGTCTGCTCGTCGCGGTCGCTGAGAATCGCCGTACAATGCGCCCTGCAGCCCTTGAGCAGCGGCAGCTTGCTGACCGCCACCGAAGCCGATGGATTTTGCGTACCGGAAATCGTCAGTGCCATGAGCACCTCTTCACAGTTGAGACTTGTCCGGTCATATTCCAGAATTTCCGTTTTCAGCTTCTGCGTGGTCTCCAGTACCAGCGGCGTGATGATCAGCATATCGTCGGCAATCCCCGACAGTTTTTTAATGGCGTTGAGCACCGCGGCCGCCGAAGCGACCATACGCCGGGAGCTTCTGCCGGTAACGATCGACCCATCCGGCATCTCGATGGCCATCACGACTACGTTTTCGTACCGCTTATCGCAGTTGCGTTTTTTCTCCGCATAGTCCCGAGCCGGCTGAACGACCTTCCGGTCACTGATATCCTTGCCTACCTCTTTCATCAGCAGCTTGGCTCTTTCCAGGGCGCTTTCTGAAATAAGGCCTTTTTTGTAGTCGCACTCGGCGATCAGATAGCGGCGGATGATCTCCTGGCAGGCCGCCTCGCGACAGACCTCGTCGTCAATGATACTGAATCCGGCACGGTTGACCCCCATATCCGTAGGCGATTTATACTCGGATTCCTCCCCGGTGATCTTCTCGATGATCCGTTTGACTACCGGGAATACCTCCAGATCGCGGTTGTAGTTTACCGCCTTTTCCCCATAAGCCTCCAGATGGAAGGAGTCGATCATATTCACATCCTGAAGATCGGCCGTTGCCGCCTCGTAAGCGATGTTGACCGGATGTTTCAATGGGAGATTCCAGATAGGAAAGGTCTCGAACTTCGCATAGCGAGCCTTCGTGCCCCGCCGGTAATCATGATAGAGCTGAGAAAGACTGGTGGCCAGTTTTCCGCTGCCGCCTCCCGGACCGGTGACGACCACCAGCGGTTTGGAGACCTCGATATACGGATTAGCGCCGTAGCCTTCATCGCTGACGATGGTATCCACATCGGTAGGATATCCCTTGGTAAACCGGTGCTTATAAGTTTTGATGCCTCTGCGTTCCAGTTTATTGATAAACGTATTCACTGCCGGCGCGTCTTCGTATCGGGTAACGACTACGCTGTTGATCGACAGACTGTACCGTCTGAATGTATCGATCAGCCGCATGACTTCCAGATCGTATGTAATCCCGAAATCGTGACGGGTCTTGCTGGTGATGATATCGCCGGCATAGATGCAGATGATGATCTCCGCCTTATCGGCCAGCCTCTGCAGCAGCTTGATCTTAGCGTTTTCATCAAACCCCGGAAGCACCCGCATGGCATGCTTGTCGTGAACCAGCTTGCCGCCGAATTCCAGGTAAAGCCTTTCTGCGTTGCCGTGGTTGATTCGCTGTAAGATATACTTTGTCTGTTCTTCGATGTACTTTTCCGCATCAAAACCTATTTTGTTCATTCTTCCCTCCTCAATTCTGATTTTACCCGTACAGTTACGATGCCGCACGGGCTTCTTCCGGTCATCCTCCGTATTTCCTCATTATACGGCCAGCTGTACTGCATAGAAAATCGTTGTCGCTACCATCGTCGCGATGATCGCAATGACGATGACCTGTGCAATACGCCGTTTTTTCTTATCCATCTTCTTTTCTCTTTCCCCCTTTACTGCCGTACTTCTATTTTCAGCCGGTTTCTGCCCTCGGCCATACCGCCGAGACTGACGTGGTAATCGATATCGATATCGCCGAAGCCTTCTTCGGACAGATTGTTGACCACGTCATTGGTCAGCACCTCCATATCCAGATTGCCATATGGCGTCTGGTACTTGCTCTGGAAACGTCTTCCTTTTTCAAAGATCATTTCGCTGCCATAGCCTACATTCTTTCCGACCCGCTTCAACCGGATCTGATTACCGATCAGTTTCAGCGTAGTTTTGCATCCCGGAAATCCGGAAAACTCACTTTCATCGTAAATCAAATATTTGGCGTCGCCCTTCTGATAGAGTTTCCCCTCTGTGATGAACTCCATCCGCTCTTCCGACTCATCGCCGGAGAACTGTCTGCCTGTTATTTTCAGCATAATATCTTTCATAACCCAAATCCACTATCCTTTCAATCAGATCCCCGAAGGATACTCCCTTTTCCTTCCACAGGAGCGGGAACATGCTGTATTTTGTAAACCCGGGAATCGTATTTATTTCATTTATATATACTTTACCCGTTTTTTTGTCGATGAAAAAGTCCGTCCGCGCATATCCGCTGCAATCCAGCGCCTTGTACGCGCGGCAGGCCAGTTCGCGAATTTCTTCTGCGGTCTCCGCAGGGATATTTGCCGGAATAGACAGAACCGTTCCGGCATCGTCGGTATATTTTGCCCGATAATCGTAAAAGTCTGCAGAAGCCACGATTTCTCCGACTGCTGCTGCTTCCGGCCGGTGATTGCCCAGCACCGCCGTTTCTACCTCGCGGCAGTCGATGCCTTCCTCTACGATGATTCTGCGATCGTAGCAGGCCGCCAGCTGCAGTGCCGCAAGCAGCTCTTCCCGGCAGGTCACCTTGGATATTCCTACGCTGGATCCCATGTTTGACGGTTTGACGAAAACCGTATACGGCAGACATTCCTCGATCCGCGAAACCACCGACTGGGGATCGCTCTGCAGATCCTCTGCATATACCAGCTCATAGCGGCAGGTCGGAATCCCCTCCATCTCGAAGATCTTTTTGGCGGAAACCTTATCCATGCACAGAGCGGACGCCAGAACGCCGCAGCCGCCGTAAGGCAGACCCAGCATTTCAAAAAGCCCCTGTATCGTCCCATCCTCACCGTACGGTCCGTGAAGGATCGGCAAGGCAAAATCGATGATATGCGGAAGATCGCTGATCTGCATTTCCTCTGCGTCCTTTTCCCAGGAGCCGTCCGGCAGAGCCTCCAGACTTCCGGAAAACCGTTTCCAGCAGCCGTCTCTGGTAATGCCGATCATGACGACCTCGTATTTATTCCGGTCGATCGCACCGGCTACAGCCGCGGCAGAAAGCAAAGACACCTCGTGCTCTCCTGACTTCCCGCCAAACAGAATGCCGATTCTTTTCATCAAATGCCCCCTTTTACAGCAGCTGCTGATACAGCCTCGCTAAATGCTCCTTATCAAAAAAATACTTTTTTTCGCAAAACTGACAGACCAGCTCCGCCTGCCCGTCCTCGTCGATAATCTCCCGCAGATCTTTTTTGCCGATGGTCATCAGGGCACGTTCGAGCCTCGCCTCGCTGCAGTCACATTCCCATCGCATTTCCAGGGTCGCCAGCTTTTCCGGTCTGAACGGCTCCGGCATACCGGAAAAGATCTGTTCCAGAAGGTCGCTGACCAGACCCTCTTCGCTTTTTCCTGCGCCTCTGAGCAGAACCTGCTCGATCTGGGACGTCATCGGCTCCATTTTTGCCAGCATGGCCTCCAGGGCGTCAACTGCTTTTTCGTCGGCATCAGGCAGCATCTGGATAATCATGCCTCCTGCGCACAGGACGCTGCAGTCTCTGGCGATCTTCACTCCCAGCGCCACAGACGTATTCTGCTGTTCGGATATATAATAGTAGGCCGTGAGATCCTCGGCGATCTCACCCGAGACCAGAGCAATTTTCCCCACATAAGGTTCCTTCAGTCCGATATCCTTGATCACCGTCAATTCGCCTTTTCCCAGCGCGCCTCCTACATCCAGGTGCCCTCCGGGAAGAAGCGGCAGCTCGAGATTGGGATTGGAGATATACCCCTTGACCCGGCCGTCTCCGTAAGCGGTAGCCAGGATTTCTCTGGCCGGTCCGTCGCCCTTGAACTGCACGGTCAGACGATCCTTCTCTTCTTTTAGCATCAAGCCCATCATACCGGCTCCGGTCAGCACTCTGCCCAGAGCTGCCGTAGCCAGCGGCGTGGTATGGTGAATCTGTCTGGCTTCTTCCGCCATATCTGTGGAAATGGTGAGGTATACGCGAAATGACTGGCTTTTATCTATTGCGGTAATGACTTTGCTCATTCTGTCTTAGCCCTTTCCTTGCCTTTGGTACACTAAAGGTGTCATATAAAACACACACATTCAATGATTTATTTTATCATACTCTTGACAATTTTAACACAAAAAACCCATATTTGCGCGTTATAATTTAGCCGAATTAAGGATAAAATGCTAACTGAGAAGAAAGGCAGGGATCAATATGGATAATTGGGATAATGACTATGAGAAGAATCCGCCTAATTTCATTATGGTCGGTGACGGAAACAACGGAAATGGAGAAAACGAAGAAAGAGTACAGGAGGCGCAGCCGTATCAGAGCGGATCGCAGACGGAACAGCCTCAGCCGGCACAGGGGTATTATCGGCCGGACAACAGAAAAACAAAGAAAGAGCCTAAATATATAACGCGCAAAGCTTTTGTCATCACGTTGATCTGCTGCATGATCGCTACCTCGGGGCTGACTGTCGCCGGTTATTCTCTGGCAGCCCGAATGGGCGCTACCAGCACCACGAAAACGGTGTCAGCCACCAACTACACGCTGGCCAAAGCGACCGGCAGTGAAAAATCCATCGAAGAGATCATTGCGCAGAACGAAAATGCGGTCGTAGAGATCCGTACCGAGTCGGTTTCCCGTGACAGCTGGATGCAGAATTACGTTACGGAAGGCGCCGGCAGCGGTGTGATCATCGATACCAAGGGCTACATCCTGACCTGTGCTCACGTTGTCGAAGGCTCCAACAAGATCACGGTCAAATTGAAGGATGGCACGGAGTGTGAGGCGGAAATGATCGGCATGGATTCGCAGAATGATATCGCCGTAATCCGCATCGATGCCAGCAATCTGACGGCCGCTACCTACGGCGACAGTTCTGAACTCAGCGTCGGCGATCTGGCCGTTGCCATCGGCAATCCTCTGGGCGAACTGGGAGGAAGCGCTTCCAGCGGTATCATCAGTTCCCTGGACAGAGAACTGACGGTGGACGGTAAAAATCTGACTCTGCTGCAGACAGATGCCTCGATCAATCCGGGCAACTCCGGCGGCGGACTCTTTGACCAGTACGGCAATCTGATCGGCATCGTCGTAGCGAAATCCACAGGCTCTGACGTTGAAGGACTGGGCTTCGCCATTCCGATTAACACGGCTGCGGAAATCGCCAAGGATCTGATCGAAAACGGTTATGTGACCGGCAGAGCGGCCATCGGGGTCAGCGTTCTCGATGCGTCTGACGCACAGACGGCAATGCAGTACGGCCTGCGAACCACCGGCGTCTATATCCAGGAGGTCACCGGAGATAAGGCAAAGAAGGCCGGCCTGCAAAGCGGCGATATGATCTACTATCTGGAAGATACGCAGATCAAGTCCATGGCTGATCTGACCAGCGCACTCTCTGCACACAAGCCGGGAGAGACGGTAACGATCATCGTTGTCAGGGATAATCAAACGGTAGAAATTGATGTAGAGCTTTCGGAAGCAACTTCATAAAATCCGTATCAGGAGGGCGTCTCAGGCGCCCTCTTTTTTCATCTCGCGGCGCCGCGGGTTGCTGCTTGGTGCTGCTTAGCGCCACTTGATGCTGCGGGTTATACCCAAAGTAAGCTAATTGCGCGCAGGGTATAAGGTTGAGTATAAGGTTGGGTATAAAATCCAACATAAAATCAAACACAAATCGCAAACAAGATATAGCGTCCATATCGCTTTTATGCTATATTAAATTTATTGACACTATTATCTTATATATTGCAAAAGGAGAAAAACGTGTTTGTTTTACAGCCCAGAGAAACCTTCCGTGACAAGGTTGCCAAATACTTTATTTACTTTATGCTCTATTCGATCATCGGCTGGATTTATGAAGTCTTTCTGGAGGTCGTCGTATACCAATGGGGATTTTCCAACCGGGGCGTACTGTTTGGCCCCTACTGCGTCATCTATGGATTCGGCGCGCTGATCCTCATTTTTTCCCTGTCCGGCCTGCAAAAAAAGAAAATCCGCATCGGCAGGCTTTCCATCACGCCGCTGCTGGTCTTCATCGGTATCGTCATCATTACCACGGTCATCGAGCTTGCCGGCAGCTATATCATGGAATGGACCAGAGGCGAATGGCTGTGGGATTACCGTCGCTTCGCCTTTAACTTCCAGGGACGTGTGGCGCTGAATCCGAGTATCCGCTTCGGTATCGGCGGTATGGTTTTCCTGTATCTGCTGCAGCCGCTCTTTGTCCGGCTGACAAAGAAACTCGGCCTCAAAAAAGTCCGCATCGCCGCCCTTGTCCTGGCTGTATTGTTTATTGCCGATGTGATCTATACCTTCTGCCTGAAGGGTTAGAAAGTGTGTGACAATATGAATGAATCGATCCTCATCGTCGACGACGAAAAAGAGATTGCAGACCTGATCGAAGTCTGCCTGAAAAATGAGGGCTATCAGGTATACAAGTTTTACAGCGGTGAAGGCGTTCTTCAGTGTATCGCAGAGCAGCACCCGGATCTTGCCATTCTTGATGTGATGCTGCCCGACATTGACGGCTTCTCCCTTTTACAGGAAATCCGTAAACAGTACTTTTTCCCGGTGATCATGCTGACGGCCAAAGTGGAAGATATGGATAAGATCATGGGTCTGACGCTGGGCGCTGACGACTACATCACGAAACCTTTCAACCCCCTTGAACTGACGGCCAGAGTAAAGACCCAGCTTCGCCGGTACAAACGCTACAACCAGGAAGACAAACCAAAAGCCGAAGTACAGATCTACGATATCCGCGGCCTGCTCATCAACAGGGAAACACATTCCTGCACGCTTTATGAACAGCCCCTCAACCTGACGCCGCTGGAGTTTTCTATCCTCTGGTACCTCTGCGAGCACAAGGGGAAGGTGGTCTCCTCCGAAGAGCTTTTTGAGCAGGTCTGGGGAGAAAAATATCTGGAAAACAGCAGCAATACCGTCATGGCGCATATCGGAAGGCTTCGGGAAAAGCTCCACGAGCCGGCAAAGCATCCGAAATTCATCAAAACCATCTGGGGAGTGGGATACAAAATTGAAGAGTAAAAAGAACCTGAGCCGCCGGTTGTCCAAGCGGCTGTTTATCCGCATCATCCTGGTATCATGCGCATATATCGTAGCGGGAGCCGCCGCCTACGTCTGCGCATTAATTGTATTTAACAGCATAACCTGGCAGGGCGATGAGCCGCTTTATTATCTGGCTGTCTGGTGTTCCCTGCGCATGGAGCTGTTCGTCCTGCTCTATCTGGTCGTCGGCTTCCTGCTGATTTTTTACTATTACTGGCGAAAGCCCTTCAACTATTTTCAGGAGGTGGCCGATGCGACAGCCTCCCTGTACGAACGAGACGACAAGCTGATCACCCTGTCGGAACCGCTTTCCGAACTGGAAAACCGGCTGAATCAGATCAAGCTCAACGCCAGAAACAGCGAACGAGCCGCCCGGGAAGCGGAACAGCGAAAAAACGACCTGGTCACTTATCTGGCGCACGATCTGAAAACACCGATCACATCGCTTATCGGCTATCTGACGCTGCTCCACGACGAGCCGGATCTGCCGCCGGAAATCCGCAGCCGATACGTCGGCATTTCCCTGGATAAGGCCGAAAGGCTAGATGAGCTGATCAACGAATTTTTTGAAATCACCCGCTTCAATCTCTCGCACATCAGCCTGGAAATGCAGCAGATCGATCTTTCCCTGATGCTGAAACAGCTGGTCTACGAATTTCGGCCTATGCTGCAGGAAAAGAATCTGGACTGCAGCCTGGACATTCCCCCGGCTCTTCCTCTGCGCTGTGATTCCGACAAGCTGCAGCGGGTTTTCGACAATCTGCTGCGCAACGCGGTCAGCTACAGTTTTCCGGATACCTGTATACACATCCGGGCTTCTGTCCGCGGCGCTCAGGTGTGTCTGGAAGTGGAAAACGAGGGAAACACCATCTCTTCCGAAAAGCTTTCCCGGCTCTTTGAGCAGTTTTTCCGTCTGGATTCCTCTCGATCCTCCAGCAGCGGCGGCGCAGGCCTCGGTCTTGCCATCGCCAAAGAGATCACCGAGCTTCACGGCGGCACGATCTCAGCAGAAAGCCGGGACAACCGCATTCGTTTTACCGTGCGGCTTCCCCTTGAACCAGCTCCTATGTAGGAAAATCGTAAGAAATTCCGCAGAAAAAAACAGAAAAATCATAGGACAGATCATAAGAAAGACACAAGCTGTTTTGCTACGATTATCACGTAACAAAACAGTTTTTTATTTGCGCAGAAAGGAGCGGATATGACCAGAAAACGACTGACGCAGCGGTTTCCCTTCCTGCTTCCCCTCAGACAGAAGCAGAGAAAGCTTTTCTTTTATCTGGGGATGGCGCTGGATAAACATACCTATGCCACCAGAATACAGCGCACTTCCCTTCCCTGCACCATTTTTTCCGCCGGAGAACAGATGCTCAACCGGAGCAGCGGCTTTCCTATCGAATATCAGTACAACAAGGTGCACAATCTGGAGCTGGCCGCCAGGAAAATCGACGGAATGCTGATCCGTCCCGGAGAGACCTTTTCTTTCTGGCACGCGGTAAGAAACGCCGACAGCGAAACGCCTTATCTGCCGGGACTCAGTCTGGTAAACGGAAAAATCCACGCAGAGTACGGCGGAGGACTCTGCCAGCTCAGCAATCTGCTCTACTGGCTTTTCCTCCATACGCCGCTGACCCTCAGCGAACGTCACGGCCACGAAACGGAGGCCATTCCGCAGCCGGATGCCGTCTTGGCCGGTGTGGACGCTACGGTGGCGGAAGGCTGGCTGGATCTGAAAGTTAAAAACGAGACGGTTCACACCTATCAGCTGCAGATTCGCCTCGACGGCGAACGGATCTGCGGGCAGATCCTCTCAGATCAGCCAAAGCAGTACGATTTTCAGGTGTACAATCCGCAGGTGCGTTACTTCCGGGAAGAAGGCGTCATCTGGGAAAAGGCGCGGGTCTGCCGGAAAAAGGTCAGCTGCCTCTCCGGAAAAGAGGAAGAAGAGTTTCTGTACGACAACTGCTGCAGGATCAGTTATCCGCTGCCGGAAGGAACGGTAATCGAAGAAAGGGGTTAAACATAGATGAAAAAAATAGCCATTTTGTTTGGCGGATGCTCGCCGGAGTATCCGGTCTCACTGAAATCCGCCTACAGTATTCTTTCCGCCATCGACCGCAACCGTTATGAGGTGATCGCTATCGGTATCACCCGCGGCGGAAGGTGGCTCAGGTACACAGGGGATATTGAGGATATTCCCGATGACCGATGGCATATGCAGGAGGAAAAATGCCATCCCGCCTTCCTCTGCCCTGACCGGAGCGTCCACGGTTTCTGCGAAATTCTCGGCGGTCAGACGCGTTTTATTCCCATAGACGGGCTTTTTCCTGTTCTTCACGGAAAAAACGGTGAAGACGGCAGCGTCCAGGGGCTGGCAGAACTGGCCGGCATTCCCCTCGTGGGCTGCGGCTGCCTTTCCTCCGCTCTGTGTATGGATAAGCATCGCGCCCATCAGGTGGCGGCGGCCTGCGGCATCGAGGTTCCACGGTCACAGGTCTTTCGCCGTATGCCGACAGAAGAACAGCTGCAGGAAGCCGGCAGAGCACTTTCTTTTCCGCTTTTCGTAAAACCGCTCCGGGCGGGCTCTTCGTTCGGTATCACCAAAGTACACGATCCAGGCCAGCTGCGCCGCGCTGCCGAAAACGCTTTCGCCTACGACAAAGAAATTCTCTTAGAGGAAAACATCCCTGGCTTTGAAGTGGGATGCGCCATATTAGGGCAGGACGAACTGACCTGCGGCCGTGTGGATGAAATTCAGCTCACTTGCGATTTCTTTGATTTTACCGAAAAATACACACAAAAAAACGCGCAGATCTTTATGCCTGCGCGAATCCATGCGGACACGGAAACAAGGATCCGCGATACGGCGATCCGCATTTTCCGGGCTCTTGACTGCAGCGGTTTTGCACGAGTCGATCTGTTCCTCACTCCGGATGAGCGCATCGTTTTCAATGAGGTCAACTCCATCCCCGGTTTCACCGCCTGCAGCCGTTATCCCAATATGCTGAAGGGGATCGGCATGAGCTACAACGATATTGTCAACGCGCTGATTGCATTGACGCTAAAAGGCTGAGTGATTCAGCCTTTTTTTCCGATATCACGAATGATCGAACAGAAGAGGCCGAAGCGCTCCGGTACGGTTTCCAGGGTAAGGAACTCCTTCTCACTGTGAGGGAATCCGCCCATGGGACCGCAGCCGTCTATGATCGGAATGTCCAGATCCGCAAGACGGTTGGCATCAGAAGTTCCCCCGGCTTTTACATAAACAAGCTCGTATTTCGTGAGACGCTGCATCAGGACTCTCGTTTTTTCTGTCAGAACCAATGGCGGATAATGGCTCAGACGGCTCACCTCTGCCCGGGTGCCTTCTACGTAAGGCCGGGCCGCCAGCTTGTCCAGCGCACGCTCTACACGCAGAAATTCTTTCGGATCGACATACCGCACTTCCATGACGGCCTTACTGTACGGCGCTACCATGTTGAGCGCCGTGCCGCCTTCCATCAGTCCCACATTGACCGTCGTTCCTCTGTGGTAGTTTTTCAGTCTGTCCAGCTCGATAATCCAGTGCGCCAGTTCCACAACAGCGCTGGCGCCTTTCTGCGGCGCCGTACCCGAATGAGAAGCGATACCGTGGATCGCAATCGAAAATTTCGCGATGCCTTTGCGCTCGTTTACCAGTTTTCCGCCCTTGCGTCCGCCTTCAAAGATAAGGATATTCCGGCACAGGGAGGCCTGCTGGCGCAGGATCTCTGCCGAATCCGGCGAACCCAGTTCCTCATCGCTGTTGAGCACGATGCACAGAGGAATTTCCGGCGCGGTCTGCATGAGTTCTCTGGCGATATACAGGATCAGCAGCGCGCCGGCCTTCATATCTACCGTTCCCGGTCCGAACGCGCACCCGTCTGCAATGCGAAAAGGCCGTGCTTTGACTGTTCCATCAGGAAAAACGGTATCCATGTGACCGCCTAAATAAAACGCAAACTTCTCCGCTCCCGGCGTCTTGGCGATGACCACGGGTCTTTTGCCGGCTCCGGCCTGGCGCGTCTCAACAAAAAAGCCTGCCTCTGAAAATTTCCGGGCGAAAAAGCCGGCGATCTGCCGGTTCCCTTCGATATTTGCCGATCCGCTGTCGATATTGATAATGTATTCCAGATCTTTTATATATTGCTCCATGGGAAAAGTCATCGGTTCCCTCCCGCGTCCAGGCGCTGTTCTCAAACTGTATCCTGCTCTTTATTTTAGCAGAGCGGCTCGGGTTTGGCAATTCCCCTCAACTGCCGGAAGACAGGCCGCCAGACTGCTCTGCACCGGAACCAACGCTGCGTACAGGCCGCGGCAGGCAGGAAAAACGCCCTGGCTGAACGGAGGGAGCGGGACGCCTCGGCTGACCAGAGTGAGAGAACCGCCCTGGCTGACCAATGTGAGGGGAACGTCCGGCTGAACGGCACACACCTGCGGCGACAGGCTGCAGATATCCGTTTTCGCGCTTAACGCGCCTTTTCCTGCTGTTTTTTCATCAGCTCTTTAATTTTGGATTTCAGCACCAGCTTCTGTCCGGGTTCTTTTTCTCCGACCAGACAAAGCTGGGGAAAAATCACGCACCACCAGTTATGACCGTCTCCCCTGCCCAAAGTGATATTCAGCGCCTCATAATTGCCGGCGGGAAGGGTCAGATCCTCATAGCTTTTCTGTGGAATAAAGGTCACGCCCAGTTCCGCTCTTGCCGGATAAGTAAAGCCGTTTTCTCTGATTACCTTTTCGGAAATCTTCTCGATATCCCCGAGATTCGCACGGATATATTCCCGGGCTTCCGTGACGCTGCTGCTGCCTTCCATATAACGCAAAATCTCATTCCGCACCTTGAGTTTCAGTTCCTGATCCTCCCGGGAGTCGCTGTTGGCAATCACATGGAGGCGTATGATGCCCGGATGTTCGTTGGGCAGGTGATGCGTATAGTACAAGCCTGCGCCAGCACAAACGGCAAAGAGCAGAACCCAGACGATGATTTCTTTTTGCAGTGATGTCATTTTCATATCGGTTACCATCCTTTCTGCCCCGATTATTGGACAGAAACAGGAAATTTATACCTCTGTGGCAACCATACTGCCGGTTCCTGGCGGTTCTGCAGTTTTTTTCCGTACCTTTCTTACTTGACAATCAGAAGCTTCTGCCCCGGAACGGGTTCGCCTTCAAGCCGGTTGGCCGCTTCTATCTGTTCTCTGGTCGTTCGATAGCGCTTTGCCAGTTCCCAGAGATCTTCTCCCGGTTTCACCACGGTGATGACCATAGGATATTCCTGTCCCTTCATCTGATCGATAAAACGCGGTTTTCGCAGCAGTGTGATCTCTGTTTCGTCACAGATCTCCGCCGAAAAGCAAAGACTGCAGCTGATCTCCAGCTGTTTTTCATTGATCAGCTCCGCCCAGGCGCTTTTAACCGCCGGCCGGCAGCAGACTTTTTTCCCGGGAGCCGCTTTTTCCGTGTCGGCCGTTGTTCGGAAATCCTGCGTCAGGCGGGTCGTTCGATACGTACCCTCGCTGCTTTTCCAGACTGCACAGCATTCGACCGTTCCGCTTACCGCAATTTTTCCCTTTTCGCACTCGCACCGGCAGGCCAGAATTCCGGCGCTGCAATATACGGCCTCCTGTGCCTTCGCCCCTTCCGGAAGCGCAACGATCTCCCGCAAAGAAACTTCCGCCGGTACCGTTTCGGAGATGCCCGATATCCGCTCTCGTGCAAAGTCGCAGTCAAAATGTTGTTCTCTGTGATAGGCGTCGGTAATCATCATTCTTTCCCGCCGCTCGTACAGCTCCACCCTGGTCTGTACGGCGCCTTTAACACGGAACCCTGTGCGCTCTCCGTTTTCCTCATCCTGCTCTATGACGGCCGACATCCCGTCGCAGTTAAAGGCGGTTCTGACGGAATTCCAGGCTCTGCTGCGGTTTTCCTTTTCCAGCGGGACGAACTGGGTAAATTCGATTCGCTGATTGTGCTGGCAAAGAACCGTTGTGCTCTCCTCTCCTGCAGAGTTTTCAGCCGAATAAAGCAGACTGCAGAAAACGAACCCATTAATGACTACCTTTTCCGTGGTGATCTGGCGATAATTTTCTACTACGGAAAAGTTCTGTTTCAGAATGTATTTCGGTTTCAGTGCAGGATCTTTGCCGCTGAACGCTTCATCCAGTGAGACCTCGTCTTTTTTGACCAGTGCCAGCGCCGTCAGGCAGGCTTTTTCTTCTTTCATCTGCAATTCTTCATCTTTGAGACCTTCAAAAAACTGCAGCTCTTTCTCGCTGAAAAGTCTGACTGTAAAAAGCAGGGTCAGTTTTACGCGGAACTTGCGCTCATTGATGATCATATGCTCCACGTTTCTGACCCTGACATCGAAAACGCCGTCGGCCTGTGTCACCGGATTCAGGCTCCACTGATATTTGTACGGTATTTTCGAGGTAATCGCGACCGGTTCCCGATCTTCGGCTTCAGAATTATAGATGGTCTGCAGTGTTACAACGCCGGTCAGATTCAACAGATCGTCTGTTTTGGGCACGACACGTTTTTCGGCAGGCATGATCCCGGCATCCGCATCCATCAGCAAGATCTCCTGCATATCCGGTTTTGTATCCGGCACCAGAATATCCTCTTCAAACTGATATTCCACAGTCTGTTCCTCTGCCGGACAGATGAGCTTTTCTATGTCGCAGACAGCTTCTGCTTCGGTCACCTTTGGTGCTCTTGCCGGCTGCAGGGCGTATTCCGGTATATCCTTCTCGTAGGTCATAGCGTTTCCCCTTTCAAAATTATTCCTACTTGCATTCTATGCCGCCCTGCGGTAAATATGCTTTTCCCGCGTCCAGGCAGGATGCTGTCTGCCCGGGAACCGCCCTGCGATGGTGATGCACATGTATGACCCGCGCAGACTTTTTTCTGCAAATCAGCAAAAAACGCCGCGACTGCTGCTCTCCGATGCCGGCAAAACGGACTAAAATGTAAAAGGCAAAGAAAATGTCCGCTTCTTCGCCCGTTTGCATCCGCAAAGCGGCTCTGCAATAAAAGAAACCCCGGAGAACATCTGCTCTCCGGGAAAATCAACGCTTGCTTTTTTATGCTCTGCCCCAGCATTTTGCATAGAGCCGCTTTTGCTGTGAAATATTACAGTCTGTGCTCTGCATCGCAGTAGGCACAGCGATAAACCTTCTTTTCCTTGTCGACCAGCTTGAAGACGTGGACGATGCCCTGCTCAACCGAAGTGATGCAGCGCGGATTTTTGCAGCGGATCACGTTGGTCAGCGTTTCCGGCAGAGCCAGATGCTTTTTCTCGTGCAGCTTGCCGTCCTTAACGA
>CALXJA010000186.1 GCA_944388465.1 uncultured Emergencia sp. | reverse complement strand
TAAGCACTGCGCATATAGTTCATCTCTCCTGCATCCGGAAAAAAGGATCCCGGCTTTACCTTCACCTCAAAATCCATATTCCCCAGTTTAAAGCGTTCAGGCAGAGCCTCCCCCTCAGAGAGCGCCGCAACCTGATCCTTTTCCAGACGCAGGGTCTTGCCGGTCAGGTGCGTGTATTCCTCTGCCGAAACGATCACAAACAGATTCCCTTCATCGGTTTCCGCGTTGTTGGCATTCATCACGTACCGGTTTCCCTCTTTGCCTGCCACAAAGGAAAGGTAGCGGCAGCTTTCCACCTGAGAGATCTCCAGACTGTCTTCTGCCGCCGCCTCTTCAAAAAGACCTGCGACCTGAGCCCTGTCGATCTCCGTTTCGTCAGAATCCACGGTAATGCTGATATCCCCGGGAATGAGATTGTTGATGATGTCCTGCATCCCCGCATACAGGCTTACCGTACCCGAAACCATGACCAGAACCATGGTGGAAAGAATACAGATATTGGCAAGTCCCACCGCGTTCTGCTTCATGCGGTAGATCAATCCGGATACGGCGGTAAAATTCGCCGGTTTGTAATAGAATCTTTTATTTCGTTTCAGCGCCTTCAGAACCGCTATGCTGCCGGCCGTAAACAGACAGTAGGTACCGGCGATGACCAGCACCACCGCTACAAAGAACCACAGCAAGGCCGTAAGCGGCGATTCCGTCGCAATGGCGATATAGTAACCGGCGGCCAGGCAGAGAATGCCTGCAGCGGCCAGAAACCATTTTGTCTTCGGTTCCTTTTCCCCGGTGTTTCCCGCATATAGCAGCTCTATCGGCTTGGCCAGATGGATACTCATCTGGTTGCTGAACATGGTCAGGAAAAACAGAACGCCGAAAAGCACCAGCGTGATGAAAATGGCTTTCGGTGAAATTTCTATGCCAAAAGGCGGCTCTGTGCCGAATGCCCAGCTGAGGAAGAGATAAATCAGCTTGCTGAACAGGATGCCGCAGCCCAGTCCTGCCAGAATGGAAAGCAGGGATACGGCAGAATGTTCTATGGCTAAGATCTTGCCGATATGTTTCTTCTCCATACCCAGGATATTGTAAATGCCGATCTCCTTTTTCCTTCTCTTCATCAGAAAGCTGTTGGTGTAAAAAAGAAAGATAAAGGAAAAAATGCCCATGACCAGAACGCCCATCGTCATGATCACCGTCAGTGATTCCGACATTTTAGCCACACCCGGACTTGCCGAAAGAAAGCAGATAATATAAAACATGGCGATAATTCCTACCGACGCCAGGAAATACGGCAGGTAAAACTTTCGGTTGTTCTTGATATTGGTCATGGCCAGACGCAGGGAAAAGGATCTATTCACGCTGACCACCACCTGTCGCAAGAACGGTCAGGGTATCCGAAATCCTGGCAAACATTTCTTCATTGGTCATGTTCGCTTTATAGATCTGATGAAATACCTCGCCGTCCTTGATAAACAGCACACGTCTGGCATGACTGGCCGCTTTTGTACTATGAGTAACCATCAGAATCGTCTGCCCTTCTTCGTTGATTTCTCCAAAAAGACGCAGCAGACTGTCTGCCGCGTTGGAATCCAGCGCTCCTGTCGGCTCGTCAGCCAGAATCAGCTGCGGCCTGGTGATCAGCGCCCGCGCCACAGCTGTCCGCTGCTTCTGCCCCCCGGAGACCTCATAAGGATACTTGCGCAGGATATCCCGGATACCCAGCTTTTCCGCGATCGGCGAAAGCCGTCGCGCCATTTCCTTGTAGGGTTTCTTCGCCAGGACGAGAGGGAGGAAAATATTGTCCTGGATGGAGAACGTATCCAGAAGATTAAAATCCTGAAAGACGAAGCCCAGATTATCCCGCCGGAATGCGGAAATCTCTTTTTCACTGATCTGCACGATATTCTTTCCGTTGAGCAGGACTTCTCCGCTGGTCGGCTTATCCAGAGCGGCCAGAATGTTGAGCAGCGTCGTCTTTCCTGAGCCGGATTCACCCATGATCGCTACATACTCGCCATCTTCAACGGAAAAGGTCACGTTGGAAAGCGCCTGTACCTGATTTCCGCCGAAACGGGTCGTATAAATTTTCTTCAAGTTCTTTACTTCAAGTATCATCTTTTGAACCCCTTTCTTTCTTCCCGGCTGCGGCCAGGCCGCGCTGCGCACTGCGCTCTGTCCGGGAACAATTACAGGATAACAGAAAAAGGAATGTATGTCCTATACATTCCCTTACATTCTGTCAGGTAAAGCTTACAGTTTTGTAAGAAAGATCCAGCTTCACCCGCGTACCCCGGCCTACCTCCGATTCTATGGTCAGGGTATGTCCCAGCTTGTTCATGATCTGCCGGCACAGATAAAGGCCGATACCTGTGGATTTCTTATCCCGCCTTCCGTTATAACCGGTATAGCCCTTGTCAAACACCCGCGTCAGATCCTCTGCCTGTATGTCGATACCGGTATCCTCGATGACCAGCGTCTGTTCGAGCTGCGGATCCATATAAATAGATATCTTCCCCTCATAAGTATACTTTAAGGCATTGGAGAGGATCTGCTCGATAACGAAGCTGAGCCATTTTTCGTCGGAAACGACCTGACATGCCGCCGGTGTATAATCCAAAGTCAGCTTTTTCTTGATAAACGTCGTGGAATATTTTTTTACTGCTCCACGGATGATCTTATCCAGATCCTGCTTCTGGATAACGAAATCTGTACTGTCGCTGCCCAAACGCAGATACTGCAGCACCATTTCCACATACTGTTCGATTTTAAACAGCTCCATCTGCAGCTCGTCTCTGCTGGCACAGTTTTTTTCGCTCTGCAGCAGCAGACCCATGGCGGCAATCGGCGTCTTGATCTGATGCGCCCATAAGGTATAGTAGTCGATCATCTCTGTAATCGCGCGGTCTCTCCGCGAAACGGCATCTGTCGTCTTCTGGTACAGGAGATGGATCATGCGCTGATATTCCTCTTCAATGCCGTTGACAGGCGGCGGCAGTTTCTCCGGGCCGAACTCGATCCGCATACGGATATCCTCCAGCTCGCGCATACGCTGTCTGTACCGCAGATAGCTGTAAAGCATAAATACTGCCGCAAAGAAAACGCAAAGCACCAGCGCATAGATGCAGGCGTCTGCCGGCATCCCGTAGAGGTAGGCGACCAGACAGAATATGCCCAGATACAGAAGAAACAAAAAAATGTATCTATGTTTGCTCCATATATATTTCTTTAACATTTTATTCTACCAGATATCCCATTCCTTTCTTTGTACGGATAAAATTTTCCAATCCGCAGGCATCCAGCTTTTTTCGCAAACGCGCCACGTTGACCGTCAGCGTGTTTTCATCCACAAAGCTGTCCGTCTCCCAGAGCCGGATCATCAGTTCGTCTCTGCTGACGACCTTTCCCTTGTTCTCCAGCAGCGTCTGCAGAATACGCAGCTCATTTTTCGTCAGGTCGATCTTTTCTCCCTGATAACGCAAAGACGCGTCGGCGGTATTGAGCACCGCGCCCCTGTGCTCCAGCGCGCTGCTCTGCAGGCCGAAGTCATACGTTCTGCGCAGAAGCGCCTGCACCTTGGCCGTAAGTACATTCAGATCAAACGGCTTGGCAATGAAATCGTCTCCGCCCATATTCATCGCCATGACAATATTCATATTATCCGACGCCGAAGAGATAAAGATGATCGGCACCTGTGAAACGCTGCGGATCTGTGTGCACCAATGGTAGCCGTTAAAAAACGGCAGCCCGATATCCAGCAGAACCAGATCCGGAGAAAAAGCGGTAAATTCGCTCATGACATCTTTCAGATTTTCTGCACACTTCGCCTCGCATCCCCAGTTTTCCAAATGCTTTTTTATGGCGGAGGCAATGACCAGATCATCTTCCACGACAAAAATCTTATGCATCACCGGCCTCCTCACTGCAAAGCATCACATTGACGATCTCTCCCTGCTGGCCGAACCAGACGAAAACAGCGGTTCCGTCTTCCTCAAGCAGTTCCCGTGCCTGGCGGAGATCCAGCTTTTCATAACGAATGTTGCGTTCCTCCCCCGTCTCCTTTTCCGTGATCCTGATGATCTCATGATAGAATCTGACGTCTGCGGACAGCGGATAATCCTTGATATATTCGGTAAACTTGTCCTGCTCTTCTGCCGTATAGCTGACAGGCGCCAGACGTATACTGCTCCGGTTCAGGCGAAGCGCGGTGCCGGCAGCCGTATAGCTGCCCGGATCCAGTCCCTCCAGATTAACCAGACTGGCACTGTTGTTGACAAAGGTTTCTTCAAGGATCATCACCGTTTTCACCTTGCCGGCACGAGTCATCCACATAGCGGCGGAGACCTCTCCTCTTTCCGCTATTTTTTCCTCCAGTTCTTCCAGAGAAGATTTCCCATAGCTGACATGGATCCGTTCATCACCGTTCTCATCGATCTCTGTATCCGCCGTCTGCAGGAATACCTTCACATCATCCAGATACAGATAAATATCCTGTCCTGCGTTGCAGACCAGCGTATGATCCTCCAGGGCAACACAGGTCACCTCTGCGTCGAAGCTGTCCGGATCCAGCCCGTAAAGCACGCCTTCGCTGCTGCCCCGGCTCCAGAGAAAAATTCCACCGGCAATGACTACGGCGATCATCAGACAAATCATCATCATCAGACTTTTTTTCATCATCAATACCTCTTTTTACTTCTTGCTGTATACTCTTGCTCTCTGCTTCTATCATACCCTCTTTCCCGGTTTAAACGCAAGCAGGAAATCCGTCGGAAACGCGGAAAACGATATGGATCCGATGATGTTCTTCCTTCCGTGGTAAAATACACCTAAAGTTTTAGAGAAACTACACATTTGCTTCACGCCTTTGCTTTGACCTGTCTTTTCATCTGTGTTAAAATTGTACTGTTAGAATCTATGATTTATGAATAAGGAGCACGGTATGTCCGCTTACGTTGAATTTAAACAGGTAAAAAAAGTCTATCATATGGGGGAAGTATCCATCGAAGCGCTCCATGACGCCACCTTTGAAATCGAAAAAGGGGAGATCTGCGTCATCGTCGGCGCCTCCGGAGCCGGTAAGACCACTCTGCTGAATATTCTCGGCGGTATGGACACCCTGACCTCCGGCACGGTCAGCCTGGCGGGAGAAAAGATCTCCGAATACGACAAGAAGCAGCTGACCGCTTACCGCAGATACGATATCGGCTTCGTCTTTCAGTTCTACAACCTGATCCAGAACCTTACCGCTCTGGAAAACGTCTCTCTGGCCACACAGATCTGCCGGGATCCCCTCGACGCAGAAGTCGTCATGCGGGAAGTCGGCCTGGAAAACCGGATAAACAATTTCCCCGCTCAGCTTTCCGGCGGTGAACAGCAGCGGGTGGCTATCGCCCGGGCTCTGGCGAAAAATCCCAAACTGCTGCTGTGCGATGAACCGACCGGCGCTCTGGACTACAATACCGGCAAAGCGATCCTTAAACTTCTGCAGGATACCAGCCGCAACAGCGGTATGACCGTTGTCATCATTACCCACAACCAGGCTCTCACCGCCATGGCCGACCGGATCATCCACATTAAAAACGGGTCGGTCTATTCCGTGGAAAAAAACGAACATATCGTACCTGTAGAAGAAATCGAGTGGTAAAGCTATGCTGAAAAAGAGTACATTCCGAGAAATCAAAAGCAGCCTTGGACGCTATCTTGCCATCCTGGCTATCGTCGCCCTCGGGGTCGGATTTTTTTCCGGTCTCAAGGTAACGCGGGAAGCCATGGTATCCACTGCCGACAGCTATCTGTCCGAGCACAAATTCTTTGACTATGAGATCCGGTCGACACTGGGCTTTGAAGCCGGGGATGTTACCGCTTTTGCCGCAGAAGACGGCGTCGCCGCCGCAGAAGGCGCTGTCAGCACGGATGCCCTGTACCATATGGAGGACGAAGACGCCGACAGTGTGATGATGTTCCACTCCTTTACCGAGCAGATCAATACGCTCATCGTCAGCGAAGGCAGACTCCCTGAAGCCGACGACGAATGCGTCGTCGATCACCGTATGCCCGGTATAGATAAAAGCTGTATCGGCAAAAAAATCATTCTCTCTGACGAAAACAGCAGCGATACGTCGGATATGTTCAAATACAAAGAATACACCATCACCGGCATCGTCATTTCTCCTTATTACCTCAATTTTGAACGCGGCTCTACTTCCCTGGGGAACGGCAAGATCAGCGGTTTTGCCTATATCAGCGAGGATGGATTCGATACAAATTACTACACTTCGGTCTTTCTGCGTCTGGATCAGAATCATCCGATCTATTCCGATGCCTATAACGATCTGATCGACGACACCACAGACCGGATCCAGAAGACTGCAGATCAGCAGGCTCAGCGCCGTTACCGGCAGATCGTCAGCGACGCCGAAGCAGAGCTTGCCGAGGGGCAGCAGGAATATGACGAGAACTATGAGAAATTCCAATCAGAGAAGGCCGACGCCCAGGCACAGCTGAGCAGCAGCTATCAGCAGATCATCAGCGGGCAGAACCAGCTGGACACGCAGCTGAGCCAGCTCCAACAGCAAAAGCAAGAGCTGCAGACCTCTAAAGCACAAGTCGAAGACGGCCTTTCGCAGGTTGCCGCTCAGCGCCAGGAATTTGAAGCCAATAAACCTTATCTGACGGAAGAACAGATCGCACAGACGGAAGCTGCCCTTTCGGCCGCAGAAACAGAGCTTGCGGACAATCTCGCACAGATCAAAAGCGGTCTTTCACAAATCGCTTCCGGTGAATCAGAGATCGAATCTGCAAGGGCAGCTTTAGAAGACAGTCTGGCACAATACAATTCAGCAAAGGCTGAGGCGGAAGCCCAGTTCGCCGATGCGGAAAAAGAGCTGAAAAAAGCAGAGAAAGAACTGAAAAAGGCAAAGCAGGAGATCGAGGATATCGAAACGCCGGATACTTACGTCCTGGACAGAAGCACCAATATCGGCTACGCCTGCTTTGAAAGCGATTCCAATATTGTAGACGGCATTGCCAAAATTTTTCCGATTTTCTTCTTCCTGGTCGCCGCACTGGTCTGCATGACCACCATGACCCGAATGGTCGAAGAGCAGCGTACACAGATCGGCGTCCTCAAAGCGCTGGGCTACAGCAACGGCGCCGTAATTGGAAAATATCTGTTTTACTCGGGAAGCGCCGCGTTTATCGGCTGTACCATCGGCTTTTTCGGCGGCAGCTACATTTTTCCGCTGGTCATCTGGAAAGCCTACTGCATGATGTATGATTTCAGCCCGGAGCTGTTTTATATCGTCAATATTCCGCTGGCGGTCGTCTCCCTGCTGGTATCCCTGCTCTGCTCCATGGGCGCTACCTTTATCTCCTGCTACGCAGAGTTCCGCGAGGTGCCGGCTCAGCTGATCCGTCCGAAATCGCCGAAAAACGGCAAGCGGATCCTTCTGGAGCGGGTCGGTTTTATCTGGAAGCGGATCAGCTTCCTGTATAAAGTTTCGTTCCGCAATATTTTCCGTTACAAAAAACGGTTTTTCATGATGGTTCTGGGGATCAGCGGCTGTACGGCGCTGCTGGTGGCCGGTTTCGGCGTTCGGGATTCCATCAAGAATGTGGTGGATTTTCAGTATGACGAGATCCAGACCTACGACTACAGCATCACTTTCGACCGGGAAATGACAGAAAAGAGACAGGACAGCTTCCGCGAAGATGCGGATGCCTATATGGACGGCCTGCTGTTTATTGCGGAAAGCAGCGCAGACTTTGTTTCCGGCAAGGAAAGCAAATCCGTAAACCTGGTCGTTTCTGACGGCAGCGGTATCGGTGATTTTATCGACCTCCATACGCCTGAGGGGCAGAAACTGGACTACCCGCAGGATGGTGAAGCGGTCATCTGCCGCAAGCTGGCGGATGATTACCACATAAAAACCGGCGATACCATCGTCCTGCGCGATGAGAACCGCAAAGAGATGCGCGTAACCGTCAGCGGCATCTGCGAAAACTATGTTTACATTTATATCTATGTCACCCCGGAAACCTGTCTTTCCGGCTGGGGCTACACACCACAGACCAAGACTGCTCTGGTCAACGCCGGGGACAATTCAGATGCCGTCTATCAGTCTTCTGCCAAAATACTGGAACAGCAGTACGTTGCCGCCGTCTCGGTCAACAAGGATTTTCGGAAACAGGTGAATAACATGATGTCCAGTCTGGACTATGTTATCGCTCTGGTCATTGTATCTGCCGGTGTCCTGGCCTTTATCGTGCTGTACAATCTGACCAACATCAATATCACGGAACGGATCCGGGAAATCGCCACGATCAAGGTGCTGGGCTTTTATCCAAGAGAGACTTCTTCTTATGTTTTCCGTGAAAACTTCTTCCTTACCGCGATCAGCGCGGTCGTCGGTCTGGGATTGGGAAAATGGCTCCACGCCTTTATCATGGATCAGATCCGCATCGATATGATGTCGTTCAACGTCCGTATCGCACCGCTGAGCTTTATCCTGGCCGTTATCCTCACCTTTGTGTTTGCGATTCTCGTGAACCTGGCAATGTACTACAAGCTGGATAAGATCAGCATGACCGAATCGCTGAAATCCATAGAGTAAAACAGAGCCGCAGCATGACCTCCTCTTCGTTAATGCTGCGGCTCCTTTCCTTATATCACGCTTCTTCGATATAGCCCAGAATATCTCCGGCCTTAAACACGCACTCGTTTTCGATGGTCTGCTCTGCCAGCACACCGCTGCACGGAGCCTTGATTTCCACCGTTTTTTTATCCGCTTCTCCTTCGCAGATCACTTCGCCTTCGCTCACGCTGTCTCCCACAGCCTTCAGCCAGGTCAGGGTTCCCTTTTTTTCCTTCAGATCTACAGGATGCTTCATACACTCGCAGTTTCTCCACGGCAGAGGCTTCGGCATGATCTGCTCAGGCACGATGATCGGTCGTTTCATTTTCTACCCCTCCTTATAAAACGGACATACGTCTTCCAGACAGTCCGCATTCCGATGATGATAGCGGCAGGTGATGTTTTCGCTAACCGCAAGGTCAAGTCCCAGCTTTTCATTACAGTACGGTACGCCCTCCTGCGCCGCTAAAAACAGGGTGCGCTTGCAGCAACGCGGTCCGGGATAAGAGGCAATTCTGATCAGACACTTTCCAGCCGCCTCGTTAGCCCATTGCCAGCTCTCTTTTGCCATCGGCGAAGCGCCGGAAAATACGCTGACGAATATGCCCACGCCTACCGCCGCGCCGCAGCTTCCACAGTTGCCGCAGACGCCGCCGGGAACCTGTTTTGCCCGCTCTTCCGCCGCCTGCAGCCAGGAACGCAGTTCTTCCGGCTCTTTTCCCGTCGATATTGCCGCCAGTGTCAGCAGGGACGCCGGCATGATATAGTGATGATAAGGGTAGTGCATCGGCACCCCCGGAATATCCATCAGCTTCATCAGCATTTCTTCCGCCTTGCACAGCTTGCCTTCCGAAAAGGTCTCCATGCAGGTCTGTGTGATCTGGTCGAAAATTTCCTGTTTCAATACAATATTCATCTGCTTCCTCCCATTAAAAAATCCAATAGTTTTTCTCTGTCCGCCGTTCCCAGCGCCCCGGCGGGAGCCTCCTCCCGCAGCGCCTGTTCCACACTTTTGCGTTCGTACCGCCGGCCGGCCAGCCTGGCCGCCAGCTTTTCCAGCGTTTTCCCGTCGAAATAATCTCCACTGAAGCGGCACCCGCTGATGCAGCCTTTTTCCAAGGTCAGCTCCATGGTCACCTCTCCGGCGGGAAATCTCGCGGAAACGGTCAGACTGCCTGCAGGGTTTCTTCCGGTATTCCACTGCCAGTTCTCATAACGCTCCCTGCGCAGACGGCCGAGCTCCGCCTGCTCCATCTCCGTATCGCCGCCGGTCTCCTCCGTCTTCTGTTCTTTGCAGAAACCGCGAAAAAAATCTTCCAGTTCTCGAAAGAAACCGTCCGCTTCCGGAGTGGAATCTCTGTCTGCTGCAAGCAGCTGCCTTACATTGGCAACTCTTGCCCGAACCGAATGGATCCCCTTTGTTTCCAGTTTCTTTACAGAAGGCGTCAGCAGCCTCTGCATCATCGTCAAATCGCAGTCATAGAGAAGGCAGAGGTGAAACAGTCCCCGCCCGTCTCTTTCGGTCATGGCTGTTCCGGCGATTTTTACCTGTCTGCCGTCCGCCGTTTCCACGCAGATATCGTTGCGTCCGGACACCTGTGCGTCAAGCCCGCAGCGGTGCAGAAAACGAAGCAGCAGTCCTGTTCTCTCCGCCGCTTTTTCCTCGAAGTCTTCTCTGGAAAAGAAAAAGGAAATGTTGATATTCCCCAGATCATGGAAGACCGCGCCGCCCCCGGTCAGACGGCGGATCACCGGAATCCGCTCCCTTTCCGCCAGCTCCAGATCGACCTCCGCCCAGGTATTCTGATGACGGCCGACGATGACCGACGGCCTGTTCCGCCAGAGATAAACGAGATCCTCATCTTCGCAGTTCAGCAGAAACTCTTCTCTCGCCAGATTGTGTCCCGGATCGGTTTCTTTTTCCGTAATCAGGATCATAGGATCTTTCTCACCGCCTCCTTTAACAGTTCGCCTTCCGTAGGATGCGAAGAAGGCAGCGCGCAGAATTCCTCCGCTGTCATCTCCTGCGCCACGGCAAGCTGACCGATCTGTATGATCTCAGAAGCTCTGGCCGAAACGATATGGAAACCTCTGATCCTGTGCGTTTCCTCCTCAACCACTGCCTTGACAAAACCGCGATCGCATCCGAATACGATTCCTGCCGCTGAATTGGCCGTTTCCACATAGCCTTCCCGCAACCCCGGCGCAGCAATCGCGCCCACAGAAGCTGCCTCCAGCGGCGTGAAGATACAACGGGCAAAACACGGCGATCCGCTGTCTCTGCCTCCGGTTATCCTGGCCGCGATGTCCTGTCCCTCGGCCATCGCGGCATCAGCAGTCATCGGATCCCCTGCGGCATCGCCGATCGCATAGATCCAGTCCTTTCCTTTCGCGGCAGCAAGCAGACCGCCCGGCGCCGGTTTTCTGCCACAGCAAAACACAGCTTTTTTGCTTCCCGGCACGGTACAGTCTGTCTGCACACGGATACCCAGACTTTCCAGATAGCGCCGCATACCGCTGCGGATATCCCCGTCCCAGCCGGGAAGAATATCTGCTTCCTTTTCCAAAAGCTCTACCTGTGCCCCCAGGGCTCGCAGAAGCACCGCCATCTCCGTTCCCAGCACGCCGGCGCCTACTACAGAGATTTCCCCGGGAATATCCTCTAACCGCAGCAGATCATCGACAGAAACAGACGAAACCGATCCGCAGTTCTGCGGGATGACCGGTTCTGAACCTGTGGCCAGAATCAGAATATCACAGGAAAAGGTACGCCCGTCGGTAAGGGTCACGGTTTTATCCCCGATGCGGCAGATTTCTCCTCTTTCGATCGAAACGCCGCTTTTTCGCAGCATATATTCCATGCCGA
>CALXJA010000185.1 GCA_944388465.1 uncultured Emergencia sp. | reverse complement strand
TTCGCTACGATAATAATGGTATAAAGATCTATTTCTCTGACGAGACCGGCAAACTGACCGAGCTGGAGACGACGACTATCGTCTACGAAACGCTGACAGCAGAAGATCAGCAGCGTTTTCGTGACGGCGTCAGGCTGGAAAACCGGGATGATCTGAATAAACTGATTATGGATTATGAAAGCTGAGTCTGATTATGAATGAAAAGATCAAAAAATGTGCCCTGCTTCTGGCTGGTACGGTGTTCTTTGTCGCCTGTGCCGGAATCCTTTTTCCGGATAGGCTTTCCGTGCTGACCGGAGGAAACGAGGTCGTGGCGGAAAGAGTGCTGATCCCCGGCGGACAGTCCGTTGGTATTCAGATGAATGTTCAAGGCGCGTTGATCGTCGGTGTCGAAAATTCTTCGGGACCGCAGCCGGGAGACAGGATCGTAGCTGTTGACGGCAAGAAAGTGGATAGCCCCGACGACGTTATTGACAGGGTGGCAGAAAGCGGCAAAACGGTGAAGATCACCGTTGTACGAAACAAAAAAGAAATCGACTACGCCGTCACACCGTATTACGATCCGGCAAGCGGGGAATATAAGCTGGGATTCTGGATCAAGGAGAAGATTGCCGGTATCGGAACGCTGACGTTTTACGATCCGCAGACCAATAAGTTCGCTTCGTTGGGACACGGTATTTATGAAACGGAAACGGGGACACTGCTGGAAGCAGAGGACGGCACTCTGCTGCATACGAAGGTCAATCAGATCCGTGCCGGAGAAAAAGGGGAGCCGGGGGAAATAGGCGGCATCATTTACGATTTTCAGAACCCTCTGGGAACCATCGAAAAAAACAGCGAATTTGGAATATACGGCGATGCTGACAATGCACAGGATTTTAATCTGGGAGAGCCTGTGGTCATGGCGCCGCGCGAAGAGATTGAAAAGGGCGGCGCCTATATACTGACGACAATAGACGGAACGAAGGTAGAACGGTTTTCCATTGAGATCACGAAAGTCCGCCGGCAGAACGCAGCCGACAGCAAAGGACTGGAGTTTGAAGTTACGGATAAAAAACTGCTTGAGACCTGCGGCGGAATCGTTCAGGGAATGAGCGGCAGCCCGATTATACAAAATAACCGTATTGTCGGCGCAGTTACCCATGTTTTTGTCAATAATCCGAAAAAGGGCTATGGCATCTTTGCGGAATGGATGGTGGAAGAGCTCGAAAAATGAAGATACAGTGAAGATTTGATGTCGAATTTGTAGCGTTTTAACTACAAATTGCGATAAATAGCTGTCCACAGCGGAACGGATTCATTGTAAAATTATAGCACAAGAAAAGGAAATTTCTTGTAATATGTTCCGAAGGAGGAAGGTTATGGAAAAAATAAAACTGGGTATTGTCGACGATAACAAGGATTTCTGCAAAGCGCTGCAGGACTTCTTTTGCTGTCAGCAGGATATGGAAGTTGTCTTTACAGCAGAAGACGGACTGCAGGCTATGGAGGAAATCAGCAGAAATGATATTGATGTGCTGATCTTAGATCTGATCATGCCGCATCTCGACGGGATAGGGGTACTGGAGGCGTTGAACTCGACAGAACTGAAGCGCTATCCGCGTGTCGTCATGGTTTCTGCGGTAGGGCAGGATTCCATGATTCAGCGAGCGGTGGAACTGGGCGCGGAGTATTATCTGGTAAAACCCATCAATACGGAGATGCTGGCCAAGAGAGTACGGCAGGTCATGAACAGAGACGGAGCGGCGCGAAACAGCCGCAGTGATCAGCTGCATCTGCGGAAATCCGTTGTGTATAAAGACATGCTCAGAGAAAACGATCTGGAGATCGAGATCACGAATCTGATCCACGAGATCGGAGTACCTGCACATATTAAAGGTTATCAGTACTTACGTGATGCCATTACCATTGTCGTCAACGATATGGATATCCTGTGCGCAGTGACCAAAGAGCTCTACCCGATGATCGCCAAGATGAACGATACGACTCCAAGCAGAGTGGAACGTGCGATCCGTCACGCTATCGAAGTAGCCTGGAACCGAGGCAGGTTAGAGACCATCGATGCGCTGTTTGGCTATACGGTCAAAACGGACAAGGGCAAACCGACAAATTCCGAATTTATCGCCATCATAGCAGACAAGCTGAGATTAGAGAGAAAAGTAGGATAGCGCCTTTCTTTATTTGCGCCATTATTTACGCTATTTATCCATGGAATTTTTATCATATTTGACATGAAAAAGAAATATAAGAAATACAAAATCGTATATCGCAAAGCATAGGAAGTGTCGCAAATCTCATCGGTTACCGTTGATTTTGCGGCACTTTCTTTTTCATTTGCAGCAGATTTTCGCAGGATTTGGATCGACAGCGCCTTTTACTTGAATGAAGACGAAGAAGATGGTAAGATAATGCTATCATGAATTTCATGTTTAGGGGGACATATGATTACCAAGGAGAAAATCGACCGCATCAATGCGCTGGCGAGGAAAGCCAAGACCGAAGAAGGACTTACTGCTGCCGAAAAGGATGAGCAGGCGAAACTGCGGAGAGAGTATATCGACGCCTTTAAGGCGAACCTCAGGGCGCAGCTGGACAGGATCGAGTTCGTTGAGGACGTAGAAGAAAAAGAAGGAAGGGAAAAGGATCAGTATGTGATCGGAATCGAAGAAAAACTGAGCTGATTCCCATTCCTGCAGAGAAACGAATTTTCAAAAGAATTTTCATCGGAGAGAGCAGATTTTTACAAATTCCGCTCTCTTTTTGTTTTATGATGGAAATAT
>CALXJA010000184.1 GCA_944388465.1 uncultured Emergencia sp. | reverse complement strand
TCTGCCATACTGACCGTGAAGGCTTTGCGGGCAAGGATATTTTTCACCGTCTTGTGTCCGGCGCTAAGGCACATGGAAATCTGTGTTTCGCTGCTGATCCCGCCCCAGGCGGCGTTCATCGCATCCGGCGTTCCGTCTTCGCCGTAGGTCGCAATGATCAGTACAGGCTGCGGATATGTATATGGCTTCGCACCGAAATTCTTTCTCATTATTTGTAACCTCCTTTTTTCTATCGGTATTTTCCGAAACAATATCGCTATTATACGCTTTTTCTTTTCTACCGTAAAGACCCCTTCAGCGGATAAGCGGTGAATAAGCGGCGCATGGCGGAAAACGGAAAACGGAAAACCGAAAATCACAATACCGTCTGCATTCTTTCTCACCCGTCTCAAAATTCTCCTTTCAAATTCCGCTCCTGTATTGACACAGTGTCAGCGCAGTGCTATAGTATATGTACTGACACAGTGTCAGCAAGCGGGATCCGGTAACCGCCAAGTCCCGCTTTGTCTTTTCATGAATAAAGATTTAATGCGTAAAGACAAGAAAAACAAGTGAAAAGGAGTGTCTGTTATGAGCAGAAAAATATTAGTCGCCTATTTCTCGGCCAGCGGCACAACCGCCCGGACAGCGAAAGAAATCGCAGAGGCGGCCGGTGCTGATCTGTACGAAATACGTCCGGAAACCCTTTATTCCGCAGCGGATCTGGACTGGATGAACAAGCAGAGCCGCAGTTCTGTAGAGATGAACGATCCTGACTGCCGTCCGGCGATCGCCGGACCGGCCGCCGACATAAAGCAGTACGATACGATCTTCCTCGGGTTCCCCGTCTGGTGGTACATAGAACCGCGCATTATCGATACCTTCCTGGAAAGCTATGATTTTTCCGGCAAAACGCTGATCCCATTCGCCACTTCCGGCGGCAGCGGCATTGAAAAAGCCGAAAAAAGCATGCAGGCGCACTGCCCGGATGCTTCCTGGAAAAAAGGCCGTCTTCTGAACGGCGCAGGCGCTGCTTCCTGGGTCAAAAAAGTCTTATAAGTCCGTCTGAAAGCACGGGTTTCGTTTCCGTATCTGAAAAGAAAGTGAGGACATCAACATGAAAGCAAAAGTTTATTTTACCCGCGAGATCACTCCGGAAAAAGTTGTAGAGATCTATCACAAACTGGGGATCACACTGCCGGGAAAAACCGCTGTCAAAGTACATTCCGGAGAAAAGGGCAACCAGAATTATCTGCACCCGGAATTCTGGAAACCGATGACCGACGAGCTTAACGGCACTATCGTTGAATGTAATACCGCCTATGGCGACGCCACCACCGGCGTCAGAGACCATACCGAATCCCATCTCAAGCTGCTGGAAGAACACGGATGGACAAAATACTTTGACGTCGATCTGATGGACGCCGAAGGTCCGGATGTCGTCTGGCCGATTCCAAACGGCAAAGTTCTCAAAGAAAACCACGTCGGAAAAAATATTCTGCACTACGATTCCATGCTGGTGCTCGCACACTTTAAAGGCCATCCGATGGGCGGCTACGGCGGAGCACTCAAGCAGCTGGCAATCGGATGCGCCTCTGCCGCCGGCAAAGCGCTGATCCACTCCGCAGGAAAAACCGCCGACCGCTTCGAAACCTGGAACCAGCACGCCAGCAGCGTAGTTTTCCCGGAGGCGATAGCCGATGCAGCCATGAGCATCGTCGAGCATTTCAAAGACAGGATCGCCTTCATCAACGTTATGAAAAACCTCTCCGTTGACTGTGACTGCTGTGCTGTCGCCGAAGATCCATGTATGAAAGATATCGGCATCCTCGCTTCCCTCGATCCGGTAGCCATCGACCAGGCCTGCATCGATCTGGTCATAAACTCTGACGATCCCGGCAAAGAGCACTTCATGGAGCGGGTAAACAGCCGCAACGGGATCCATACCATCGAAGCCGCGGCAGATCTCGGATATGGTTCACGCGAATATGAGCTGATTGAATTTTAACGTTTAACGCCCAAAAACACCAAAAACGCGGGCAGCTTTTCCGGCTGTCCGCGTTCTTGCCTGAAGTATTCTCTGTATTTTTACGAAAGGCGGTGACCGTATGCCAACGGCCTCAGAAAAACTGGCGAAAGCACGAAAAGAAGAAATCGTAAACGCCTGTGCAGAACTCTATGAAACCATGAGTTTCAACGATATCACCCTCAAAGAGATCGGTGCGAAAACTTCATTCGGCCGGACATCCATCTACAACTATTTCCAGACAAAAGAGGAGATTTTTCTCGCTCTTCTGGAGAAAGAGTATGGAGCCTGGGCAGAAGACCTCTCCCGCATCCGCATGACGCAGGATCCACTTTCTGCGGATGATTTCGCCGATGCGCTCGCCCGCACACTGCAGAAACGAACCTGTATGCTGAAGCTGATGGCCATGAATCTCTATGATCTGGAAGCAAAAAGCCGGCTGGAAAATCTGGCTGTGTTCAAGACGGTATACGCCCGTTCTCTTCAGGAAATTTCCCTTTGCCTGAAAAAAT
>CALXJA010000183.1 GCA_944388465.1 uncultured Emergencia sp. | reverse complement strand
TGAGCAAAATCCTCTGCATCCTCCAGACCGCTCCGGCGGGAAAAATCCGTCAGTACTTCCAGATCTGTCAAACCGGTTTCATCCATCCTCCGCAGCATATAGTCTGTTTCTGCCGCCATATCGCTTTCCTCGCCATAGATTTCACGGAGATTCTCGCCGGCTTCTTTGACCGCTTCCTGCATATGGCGACCCGTAGCAAAGGATGCCGATAGACTGTAAAGAAAATCCCGAAATTCCATGAGCAGAGCTTTCCTCCTGCGCTGCGCCTTGTATCTGCAGTAAAGCGCCGCAGCTCTGCGGCAGAAAATCATACCGACGGCCGCAGGAAACGGACTCTGATAAAAAATATATCCTGCAGTGCAAAGAAACAGTATGTAAACCAGGATAAAGGCGGTCCTCTCTCTTTTCGATAAGCAGTAATCATGGTAATCGCTCGTCATCTCCATATCCTTTCAACATCAGCTTGCTTCGGTTTACCATCCGGTTTCCTGTGCAAACCAGACGTCTGTCTCTATCAAGCTGAAACAACGGGTTCAATCGGTACTTTCCGCTCTCAAAATCCAAAAGTTCCTGCACCTCTACCACCTTTCTGCTTCCATCCTCGAATCTCGCCAGGTGAATCATCAGATCGATGCCCTCAACAATCTGTGCACGGATAGCATCCATGGGGATCCGTGCCGACATCAGATACATCGCTTCTAAGCGGCGCAGCATACCCGTCACAGAATTACCGTGGCCGGTGGACATCGAGCCGTCATGACCGGTATTCATCGCCTGCAGCATGTCCGCCACTTCTTTTCCTCTTACTTCACCGACAATGATGCGATCCGGCCGCATACGCAGACTGGTGCGGATCAGCATATCCATGGTCACCGATCCCTGACCTAAGGAATTGGCCGTATGACATTCCATCTGTACTAAATTGCTGATATTATGGAGCTGCAGCTCTGTAGAATCCTCAATAACGATGACTCTCTCCTGATTCGGGATAAAATCCGACATAGCGTTGAGAAAGGTGGTTTTTCCGGAAGAAGTGCCGCCGCTGACAAAGATATTGCATCCGCATGTCACTGCCGCCGCAAGATAATCCGCGCACTGCCGGTTCAACGTTCCCTTCCGGATCATATCCTCGATCGTGATCCTGTCCCGTGAAAACTTGCGTATCGTCAGCACCGGCCCTTCCGCAGCGATATTTTTAAATACGGCATTGACTCGCGATCCGTTTTTCAGCCTGGCGTCCAAAATCGGATGCATCTCGTTGATCTCCCGGTGAACGCCGGCGGCGATATTCCGGATGATCTCTTCTAATTCCTCTGTCGAATCAAAAACGTCTTCTACCCGGTGTATCCCGTTTCCGTCCTCATAGAAAAAATTACGCCTGCCGTTGACCATGATCTCATTGATCGATTCATCCTCTATGTATTTCTGCAGCATACCCAGGCGGCTGCGGATCCTGACATAGATCCGTTCGATCGCTTCTTCACATTCTTCAAGACGCAGTTCCTCCCCGCTGGAAAAAACCGTATCCTCAATGATCGCCCTCGCTTCCGTATCGTCCAGTTCTCCGGAAAAGGACAGAATCCGCTGTCTTGCTGTTTCTGCCTGCTGCTCTATGAATCTCCTGTACCACTTCTCCATCGCCGCATTCCTCCATGATCTTTTTTACCGCCGCTGCAAGTTCATTGCCGTAATTCCCACACAGATTCATTTGCAGATGCCCCTGCTCATCCTCCGTGACCAGATCGCCTTCCCGGGAAATATACAGTTCCGCCCGCTCTTCTGTCTCATCCCAGCCGTCCGCCGCAAAATTCTCTACCCGGATCAGTTTCCCGTTTCCCGTTCTCTTTTTTATTTCCCGGGCAATTTCCATGCGGTATTTCCCCGGAAGCAATGTCTGACCGCTGTGGAACAAAAACGTCAGATCCGCCTGCGGAAGAAGCAATTTATTGCTTCTGCACAGATGATTGCCCATATCCGCAACCAGGAAATCGTACCTGCCGCTCTCTTCAAGAAGCTGGAGAAGCCTGCGAAACAAAGCCGGTCTGATTTCATCGGCGTAAGGATTGACCGCTCCTGTCCGCAGAAAATCCAGTTCATCGCCTTCGGCAATAAACGCCCCTATCGGAAACTCTCTTCCGGTCTCCAGATAGTAAAGAAGCTTCAGCATACCGTTCCCTTCTGTATCCGGCAAATACTTTTTGGAATCGTCTATGGGACAGAGGCTCAAATACAGACAACGCGCGGCATATAGCCGGTTCAGCAGTATGCAGACAGAAATTGCCGCGGAAGTCGTACCGCAGCCTCCTCCGCAAGCGGTAAAGAGCAGCAGGCGACAGCGTGCGCCCCGCCGGCTGCCGGCTGTTTTTCCTGTCATCTGGAAAAAAATAAAAAGAAGATCGTTGATCATATCCGGACTGCTCTTGTAACGATACACCCGAAACGGCTCCCCGTCTAAATTCTCCTCCCCGGGATCAAAGATCAGTTCTACTCCCCCTTTCCCTGTATAGCTCCCGGAAAAAAGCACCATATGGCAGTCCCTGCCCTCTTCTGCCGTATGAAGAAGGCGGAAACGCATGTCTCTCGCCTGCCGGGTCAGCTCAGCTGCCAGAGCACCGGCAAAAGCATCATCATCGAGCAGTATACCCACCCTTGCAATTTCCATTTTTTTCCACCTTTCTGTGAACAGCATAGCATTACTGTAAATTTTTGTCAACCATTATTTTCCATATTCTTCTTTTTGTTTCTCCCCTTCTTCGCTTCCCGGTTTCCGTTATTTTCTGCCAGTTCCCTGAGTTTCTCCAGTGCCCGGCTCAATCCGCCGATCTCGTCGATCAAACCCATTTTTACCGCATCCGGTCCAAAGAGTACGGTTCCCACATCGTTGGACATATTTCCCGTCTGGTTCATCTTCGTCTCTACCTCTTCCCTGGATGCATGTGAATGTTCCACAATGAAATCCACCACTCTTTCCTGGGTTTTTCGCATATAGGCAAAAGTGGCGTCGGCCGTGATCAGCGTCCCGCTGGTTCTGATGGGATGCATCGTCATGGTTGCCGTCCGGGCTACAAAAGAATAATCCGCAGAAACAGCCAGCGGAATACCGATACTGTGTCCCCCGCCGATGACCAGCGTCACCGTCGGCTTGGACAGAGAAGCGATAAGCTCTGCCAGAGCCAGTCCTGCCTCCACATCTCCGCCTACCGTATTGAGGATCAGAAGCAGACCTTTGATCTCCGGATTTTCTTCCACCATCACCAGCTGAGGGATCAGATGCTCGTATTTTGTCGTTTTATTGTCACTGGGCAATGTCGTATGTCCCTCAATGCATCCGATGATATTGATATACTGATAATCACTCTGAAAACTGTTTCCGGCCGTCAGCAGTCCCAGTTCCCGAATCAGCTCCTGCGATCCTGTTTTTTCCTCATTCTTTTCTTCCTGTTTTTCTTTTTCTCCACGCATATCCCGCATACCTCCATCGTAAAATGTATCGATATTATCTGCAAAGGACGTGTGAATTATGCTTTTAAGTGAAATCGGCGACAAAGAGATCATCGATCTGACCAAGGGCAGCCGTCACGGCTCCTTCTGGGATGCGGAAATGCTTTTTGACGAAATGACCGGAAAGATCAAAGCCCTTCTTGTTCCCAATTTTCAGGCGCACAGCCGCTTTTCCGCTATGCGGGAGACTATGCAGCTGCCCTGGGACTCCATCGTCAAAATCGGTGAAGATATCATCATTTTCCGTTCCTGATCATTTCTTTTTTCGAAAAACCTTTGACAAATAAAAAAAACAGGTATAGAATGTACACCGTAAAATAAATAACATTATCTTCGGGGCAGGGTGAAATTCCCGATCGGCGGTAAAGTCCGCGAGCGCGAAAGCGCAGGATCCGACAGAGGTTCGGATCAGGATTTGGTGAGATTCCAAAACCGACAGTATAGTCTGGATGAGAGAAGATGAATAGAGAATCGTCATTCTTTATTTTCAATGTAAAGCTCCGGAAACACAGGTTTCCGGCTTTTCTGTTTTGTAAAGGATGAAGGTATTCATTATGCCTCTGCCCCGCAAGTTTATACTGCGAGGCTTTTTTCATCCGAAGCCCAAAAGAGAGGAAACACCATGCATCCGCAAGAAACATACATGCGCAGAGCCATCAAGCTGGCACAGAAAGGCGCCGGCCGCGTCAATCCCAATCCCATGGTCGGAGCCGTTGTCGTCAAAAACGGACAAATCATCGGCGAAGGCTTCCATCAGCAATACGGCGGTCTCCACGCCGAAAGAAACGCACTGGCAGACTGCCGTGAGGATCCCCGGGGAGCCACACTTTACGTTACCCTGGAACCATGCTGCCACTACGGTAAAACACCACCCTGCACAGAAGCCATTATCGAGCAGAACATCGCTCAGGTCATCTACGGCTCCGCAGACCCTAATCCTCTGATCAACGGCAAAGGTGCAGAAATCCTCCGGCAGGCCGGGATCCAGGTTACAGGAGGTTTTCTGCAGGAGGAGTGCGATCAGATCAATAAAATCTTTTTCCACTACATCACCTGCGGCACGCCATATGTGACCATGAAATACGCGATGACCATAGACGGAAAGATCGCTACATACACAGGCCGTTCACGATGGATCACCGGCAGTGAAGCGCGAAAACAGGTGCATCTGGATCGAAACCGCAACATGGCCATCATGATCGGTGTCGGTACCGTTCTCGCCGATGATCCGCTTCTGACCTGCCGTATAGAAGGCGGCCGGAATCCTGTCCGTATCATCTGCGACAGCAGACTTTCCACACCGCTGACCTCCCAGATCGTCTCTACAGCCAACGCTGTGCCCACCATCATCGCCACCTGCTGCGATGACCCGGAAAAGCTGCAGCCTTACCGGGAAAAAGGATGCCGCATGATATCCGTTGCAAGCGATGACGACGGACATGTCTGTCTCCCCGCACTGATGAAAATTCTGGGCGGAGAAAAAATCGACAGCATTCTTCTGGAAGGCGGAAACCGTCTCAACTGGTCTGCTCTGTCCTCCGGCATTGTACAGAACGTGCAGGCCTATATCAGTCCAAAAATTTTTGGCGGGGAACAGGCAAAAACGCCTGTCGGCGGCGAAGGCGCCGCTTTTCCGTCACAGGCCGTACTTCTGGACACACCGAAAATCACGCGCATCGGCGAAGACATTCTCCTGGAAAGTGAGGTAAAACCATGTTCACCGGCATCATTGAAGAAATCGGTACAGTAGACAGCATACAACGAGGTTCTGTTTCCGCGGTCATACATATACGCTGCCGAAGGATCTGCGAAGACCTGCATCTGGGCGACAGCATCGCCGTTAACGGCGTATGTCTGACCGCCTCTGCAGTCGAAAAAAACGGTTTCTCGGCCGATATTATGCACGAGACACTTACCCGTTCTTCCCTTGCCGCTCTCCGTGCAGGCAGTCACGTGAACCTGGAACGTGCCATGGCTGCCGGCGGCCGTTTCGGCGGACACATTGTCAGCGGACATATCGACGGCACCGGCATCATTCAGAAAAAAACGGCTGATGAAAACGCCGTATGGTACAGGATCAGCTGCAAAGACAAACTTCTCAAATACATCGTAGAAAAAGGCTCTATCGCCATCGATGGCATCAGCCTCACGGTGGCAGAACTCTTTACAGACGGTTTTTCCGTTTCCATTATTCCCCATACCCTTTCACAGACTATACTGGGCGAAAAGGGACCGGGAAATACGGTAAATTTGGAAAATGACTGCATCGGAAAATATGTGGAACGGCTGCTGACCTTCGGGGACGGTCAGAACGCCGGAACAAAGAGCCGCATCACAGAAGAATTTCTCAGACAAAACGGATTTTAACCTGTAGAAAGGGGATAGAAAACTATGACAGAATTCAGATTCAACACCATTGAAGAAGCCCTTGAGGATCTGCGCCAGGGAAAGATCATCCTCTGCACCGATGATCCCGACCGGGAAAATGAAGGCGATTTCATCTGCAGCGCCCAGGCCGCCACAACACAAAACGTCAATTTCATGGCCGTTCACGGCAAAGGGCTGATCTGTATGCCGATGAGCGCGGACATCTGCCGCAGGCTGCATCTGCCGCAGATGGTAGAGGAAAATACAGACAATCACTGTACCGCTTTTACCGTTTCCATCGATCACGTAGATACCACCACCGGCATTTCCGCCGAGGAACGGGGATTGACCGCCCGCATGGCAGTCAGCGATACTGCCCGGCCTGAGGATTTCCGCCGTCCCGGGCACATGTTCCCGCTTCTGGCAAAACCCGGCGGCGTCCTGGAGCGAAACGGACATACCGAAGCCACCGTTGATCTGATGCGTCTTGCCGGTCTCAAAGAATGCGGTCTCTGCTGTGAGGTCATGAGAGAAGACGGCACCATGATGCGCACGCCGGAACTGAAAAAGCTGGCGGAAAAACACGGGATCACCTTCATCACCATCAGGGATCTGCAGGAGTACCGCAAACGTCACGACCGCCTGGTGGAACAGGTGGCAAAAACCACGCTGCCGACAAAATTCGGCAATTTTACCGCCTACGGATACATCAACAAGCTCAACGGCGAACACCACATTGCCCTGGTCAAGGGAGAAATCGGCGACGGGCAGAACCTGCTCTGCCGCGTTCATTCCGAATGCCTTACCGGCGATGCCTTCGGCTCTGCAAGATGCGACTGCGGTCAGCAGCTCCAGTCCGCCATGATGCAGATCGAAAAAGAAGGCCGGGGCATCCTGCTCTATATGCGCCAGGAAGGCCGGGGCATCGGTCTGATCAACAAGCTGAAGGCCTATGAACTGCAGGATCAGGGCATGGACACCCTGGAAGCAAATCTGGCTCTGGGCTTTGCCGGAGATCTCCGCGAATACTATATCGGCGCACAGATTCTCCGGGATCTGGGAGCCAGAACCCTGCGTCTTCTGACAAACAACCCGCAAAAGGTCTACGAGCTGAAAGAATTCGGCATGGAGATCATCGAACGCGTACCGATTCAGATGCCGGCCACAGCCCACGACCTGTTCTATCTGAAGACGAAACAGGAAAAAATGGGACATCTCCTTAACTACAAATAAGAAAGTCGGCTGTCCTTCTCCACAGAAGGCGCAAAAAACAGATCTACAAACAGAAAGGATGAACAACATGAAGGTTTTTGAAGGAAAATTAGTTGCAGAAAATATCCGGATCGGCATTGTCTGCTCACGTTTCAATGAATTTATCGTTTCCAAGCTTTTAGGCGGCGCACTGGACGGTCTTTCCCGCCACAATGTTCAGGAGGAAAACATCGAAGTGGCCTGGTGTCCGGGCGCCTTTGAGATTCCGCTGATCGCACAGAAAATGGCTTCCTGCGGAAAATATGACGCCGTCATCTGTCTGGGTGCGGTGATCCGCGGAAATACCTCTCACTACGATTACGTCTGTGCAGAAGTATCCAAAGGCATCGCCAGCGTATCGCTGAAAGCAGATATTCCCGTCATGTTCGGCATTCTGACTACGGACAACATCGAGCAGGCCATCGAAAGAGCCGGAACAAAGGCCGGAAACAAAGGTTACGACTGCGCCTCCAGCGCCATTGAAATGGTCAACCTGATCCGGGAGATCGAAAACTGAAGAACGGACGCAGAGCCTTTAGGTTCTCATCATAAAGGCGGGATTATCCATCAGAGTTTTTCAATATGCACTTTTTGGAAAGACAAGCTTTTCTACCTCACTTGCCTTCTTTCCGGAAAAGCGCATATCTCTCTGATGGACAGTCCCGCCTCTTTTATTTCTGAAAACGATTTCAGAAACCCCCGCGATACCGCCCTGCGCATACCGCGCAGGGGGCTTTTCTGTCATGTCTTACAGCGCGTTTTTAAAGATCTCCAGCACATCCTCCCCTGTAAGAGGAATATAGGTTTCCGTCAGTTTTCCATCCAGCTTATCTGCCATTTTCTTCAGATTTTCCTCGCCGATACCTACTTCACCCAGCGTCTGCGGCAGTCCCATACGCGTGAAAAACTCTCTGGTATTGCGGATTGCCCGCTTCGCGATCGGCCAGCTTCCTTCCTCCGGATCGATGCCCCAGATATTGATGCCGAACTCGGCAAACTTGCCCACCGTTTCATCGGACAGAACATATTCCATCCAGGCCGGCGTCAGAATAGCCAGACCGTCGCCATGGGTGATATCGTAGAACGCACTCAGCTCGTGCTCCATCGGATGAACGCTCCACGCCACCTCTGCGCCATAGGTAAGCAGGCCGTTGATGGCAAGACTCGAAGCCCACATCAGATTGGCTCTTGCCTCATAATTCTCCGGTTCCTCCAGCGCGACAGGTCCATACTTGATGCAGGTTTTCAGTACGGCTTCACAAAGTCTCGCCTGCAGAAAAGCATCCTTTTCTCTGGTAAAATATACCTCGAAAACATGGCTCATAATATCGGCTGTTCCTGCTGCCGTCTGCTTTCTGGATACGCTGTAGGTAAACTTCGGATCGAGAATAGAAAAAGCCGGCTTGATCAGTTCACTTGCCGTATCCAGCTTATCGTTCTTTGCCATATCAGAAATGACCGCGAAGCCATCCATTTCCGATCCGGTTGCGGCAAGAGTCAGCACAGCCACGACCGGAAGCGCTTCTTTTATTTTTGCGCCATCCAGAACCAGATCCCACGGATCGCCCTCGTACCGGGCAGCAGCGGCAATTATTTTTGCGCAGTCAATGGTGCTTCCTCCGCCAATGGCCAGTACAACATCAATGTTTCTCTCCTTACAGATCTTTGCGCCCAAGGCAACCGTTTCGATTCTTGGATTCGGATCAACACCGGAAAGCTCAAAGAACTGGATCCCGTTTTCCTGCAGAACCGCTGAAGCCTTGTCGTAGACGCCGTTTTGCTTGATGCTGCCGCCTCCGTAAACCATCAGTACGTTTCTGCCCAGTTTGGCGATCTCCGCCAGATTCCGGATCTGTCCCTTGCCAAAATAGATTTTCGTCGGAATCGAGTAGTTGAAATTTTGCATATTGCCCTCCATTCATGATACACCTGGCTCTTTGCGGTTTTCCGCAGCCAGGTCGATATTTCAGGAAATATCCCGGCGCCGTAAAAGCGCAGGCTGTATTTCCCCTATGATAAACCGAGCGCTTCAAGCTCGTTCATAATCTGCTGAAGCTCGTCGCTTCGTTTCGTCTTTGCGGTTGTCGTCTTGACCGTCGGTCTGTCGGACAGGAAATATTTTTTGACCATCTTGTAGGATGGCATGGTTCTGTTGATCTCATCCATATCCCGATCCAGCTGTTCCTTTAACTGCTCCGGCGTCAACCCGTTTTCCTGCAGATACTCCGGGTCATAGACGACTTTAGCCCAGAGCACAAAATCGCTGGCCTTTTCCCTGGTAAAGACCATGCTTTCTTCTACGTAAGGCAGCACATTGATCAGATTTTCGATCTCTTCAGGGAAAACGTTTTTGCCGTTTTTCATAACGATGACGTTTTTCTTGCGGCCGCAGATAAACAGATATCCTTCCTCGTCGAATCGCGCCAGATCTCCGGTATGGAACCAGCCGTCGGTGATGACCTCATCGGTGGCCTCCGGATCATCATAATATCCCAGCATGACGTTGTCCCCGCGAACGATCAGTTCGCCGATTCCCTCTTCATCCGGTTCAAGGATCCGTCCTTCAACATTGGGCATCAGCTTTCCTACCGATCCCGGTTTTAAATAGCGATATGTCTCGCTGGCAATCGTCGGCGCAGTCTCTGTCAGTCCATATCCCTGTACCGTCAGAATTCCCAGGTCGTTAAAGCCTTTTGAAACTTCCGGATCTAAAGCCGCAGCGCCGTTAATGATGAACCGCATCCGTCCGCCCAGCTGATCGATGATAGCCTTGAACATCTTGCGCCGCAGATGGATACCGACTTTCTCACTGATTCCGCAGAGCCGGAGCGCAAACTGCACTTTGCCTTCCATTCCCTGCTTTTCAATGGCTTTGTTGATCTTTTTATACATGCTTTCTAAAAGCAGCGGTACGCTCATGATGACCGATACGCCGTATTCCTTCAGATTCATGGTGATATATTTCAACCCGTCGCAGAAGGTGTTTTTCATTCCCTGTGAAAGGAAGGTCAGCAGACCGGACATGCCGTAGCAGTGATGCAGCGGCAGGATCATCATATTCACGTCATCGGGAAAAAACAATTCCTCACAGTTCATTCCGTAGTTGCAGCTCATAAAGTTTCGGTGAGACAGCATGACCGCCTTAGAACGCTCGGTCGTTCCGGATGTAAACAGCAAAAAGTTCATGGCATCCGGATCGATCTCGGCATCCAGATACCTGCGGTCGCCCTGCCCGACGAGCATCTGTCCTCTGTCAAGCAGTTCCATCATCGGCACGGCGGCTTCCGATTCAAAATCCATCGAAATGAGCAGCGATACCTTCGTCTTTCCCTCTGCCGCAATCTCCTCGATTACCGCAGCGTGCTTTTTATCGTAAAATACCGCTTCTGCACTGCTGCGATCGAGACAGCTCTGTAATTCT
>CALXJA010000182.1 GCA_944388465.1 uncultured Emergencia sp. | reverse complement strand
TTGGGCGTTGACGGTGTCGACGATGTTGACACGCCGCTGCCGAACGTGGTAGTGGATCAGCTGAAAGAAACAGGAGCTCTGCCTACAGGCGCGGCTTACTGGATCGGAAACGCTATGGTTCAGACCGGAAAGTCCCCGCAGGAAATCGCAGAAGAAATGGCTGCCGGCAAACTGGATATCACTAAGCTTGCGACATGCTCTCAGGAAGAGGCAGCTGAAGCGCTCAAGCCGGAAATCAAAAAGACTTTTGAGAGAATCGATATGCAGAAGGCAAAGCGTCAGGAATATCTGAACACTATCGGCGAGGGTCCGGAACCTTACATCTATGTAATCGTAGCTACCGGAAACATCTATGAAGACGTGGTTCAGGCTCAGGCTGCGGCAAGACAGGGCGCCGACGTTATCGCGGTAATCAGAACCACCGCTCAGTCCCTGTTGGACTACGTTCCTTACGGACCGACAACAGAAGGTTTCGGCGGTACATATGCAACCCAAGAAAACTTCAGAATCATGAGAAAAGCTCTCGACGAAGTCGGTGAAGAAGTTGGAAGATACATCAGACTGTGCAACTATTCCTCCGGAATGTGCATGCCGGAAATAGCAGCTATGGGCGCTCTGGAAAGACTGGACGTAATGCTCAATGACGCTATCTACGGAATTCTGTTCAGAGACATCAATATGCAGAGAACTCTGGTAGACCAGTTTATGTCCAGAGTAATTATCGGATACTGCGGCATTATCTTCAACTCCGGAGAAGACAACTATCTGACGACAGACGATGCCATCGAGTCTGCGCATACGGTAACCGCTTCCCAGTTCATCAACGAACAGTTTGCGGTACTGGCGAACATTCCGGAAGAACAGATGGGTCTTGGCCACGCCTTCGAAATGGATCCTTCCACAGAGGACGGCTTCCTTATGGAACTGTCTCAGGCGATCATGGCAAGAGAGATCTTCCCTAAGGCAAGATTAAAATACATGCCGCCGACAAAATTCATGACCGGAAATATCTTCAGAGGACACCTGCAGGATGCACTGTTCAATCTGGTAACCGTATGGTCTCATCAGTCCATACTGCTGACCGGAATGCTTACCGAAGCGATCCATACGCCGCATATGCAGGACAGATATCTGGCTATCGAAAACGCCCGCTACATCTTCAACAACTGCAGACATATCGGTGATGAAGTTGAATTTAAGAAAGACGGTATCGTGCAGAAGCGTGCGCAGGAAGTTCTGCAGAAGGCTGACGCACTTCTGGCAGAGGTAGAGAAGGATGGACTGTTCAAGACCATCGAACAGGGTAAATTCGGCGGCGTAAAACGTCCGTTCGACGGCGGACACGGACTGGAAGGCGTTTGCACCAAGGGTGAAAACTACTTCAATCCGTTCATCAAATTGTTTATGGATCATGAGTAAGGAGGTGCGACAATAATGGCAGAAAACAAGACAGCAACTGTACAGGTAGATCTGACCTGTGTAAAGCCATATGGCGACGCGTTAAACGACGGTAAAGTGGAAATGGCATTTACTCTTCCGGTACCTTACGGCGAGGAAGCAGAAGAATGCGCGAAGCAGTACGTAAAGAAACTCGGTTTTGACGAACCGAATGTAACCTATTATTGTGAGCTGACTCCGGGATATACATTCTTTGTTGTATACGGAGCGGCTACGCCGACTATCGACTACACCGCGATCAAGGTTCCGAAGGTAGAAGGAACCGTTATGGATCGTGTAGAATGCGGCGAATGGATCGGTGAAAACGTAGGCAGAGATATCGTTGTTGTCGGTGCTTCCATCGAATCCGACGCACATACTGTAGGTATTGACGCCATCATTCAGATGAAGGGCTTCCATGGTCACTTCGGTCTGGAAAGATTCAAGAATGTCGTTGCATACAACATGGGCTCTCAGGTACCTTGCGAAACTCTGATTGCAAAAGCAAAAGAAGTCAACGCAGACGCTATCCTGGTATCCCAGACGGTTACACAGAAAGATATCCACATCAAGCAGCTGACCAAGATGGTAGAGCTGGTTGAAGCGGAAGGCCTTCGTGATAAAGTCATCCTCACCTGCGGCGGACCGAGAATCTCCCACGAGCTGGCTCAGGAGCTGGGCTATGACGCTGGTTTCGGTCCTGGAAAATATGCGGAGCACGTTATGTCCTACATCATGCAGGAAGTGGTTAAGAGAGGCTGGCAGGATAAAGCGAATATTGCCGATCGTTAAACACTGTATCGGGACTTTGCGGCAGGAATGTCGACCTTCGGGCGTGCCGGATGACAGGCACGCCTGTGCGTGAATTTTTCCTGAGCGGAGCCGGAAAGCAGATACCGTGTCCATTGACACGGAAGCGGAATTGCAGTAAAGTATATGTGTTGGGCAAAATTCAACAACATGCAGGCAAATTTTAAGAAAGGTGAGATATAACATGATTAACAAAATTGTAACTGCCGACGAAGCAGTTGCCGGCGTAAAAGACGGCATGACCATCATGGTCGGCGGATTTCTCGCGACTGGTTCTCCGGAAGTCCTGATGGACGCTCTGGTAAGAAAAGGCGTAAAACATCTGACCGTAATCGCCAACGACGGCGGACTTGACGCAGGACAGCCTGCCGGAGAATTCGGCGGAAAGACTGCCAGAGGTGTCGGCAAACTGCTGGAAAACCACATGGTCGATCACCTGATCGCTTCTCATATCGGCGTTAACCCGAAAATCAACGAGCAGATTGCCGAGGGTACATTGAAATATACACTGGTTCCACAGGGAACTCTGGCTGAGAAAATCAGAGCGGCCACTTATGGACTGGGCGGCGTGCTGACACCGACAGGCGTTGCTACCCCGATGGAAACCGAACTCGACGAACTGGGCAGAGAAAAGAAAGTCGTTGAAATCGAAGGAAAGAAATATCTGTTTGAACTTCCACTCCATGCAGACTACTCCTTCATCCGCGCTTCTGTTGCTGACAAATTCGGTAACTTCATGTGCGCGAAGGCTACAAAGAACTTCAACTACGTAATGGCAGGTGCGGCGACCAAGACGATTATCGCTCCGGAAAAACTGGTAGAGATCGGTGAAATCGATCCGGACTATTTCGCAGTAGCCGGCGTACTGGTTGATATGATTGTGGAGGGTGAAAAGAAATGGCAGATTTAAAACAGAGAATCGCAAAGAGATGCGCAAAAGAATTTAAAGACGGCGAATTCATCAATCTGGGAATCGGCCTTCCGACCATGGTTGCTGACTATATTCCGGAGGATGTTGTCGTAACACTGCATTCCGAGAACGGATTTGCAGGACTGGGAGATATTGCTACAGAAGAGACCCTGGATGTGGACATCATCAACTCCGGCGGTACTTATGTAACAGCGCTTCCTCGTGTAAAATATTTTGATACAGCCGAGAGCTTCGGTCTGGTCAGAGGCGGTCATGTACAGGCTACGGTACTGGGTGCTATGCAGGTAGCGGAAAACGGAGACCTGGCGAACTGGATCGTACCGGGCAAGAAGGTCGCCGGTATGGGCGGAGCTATGGATCTTTGCACCGGCTGCCCTGAGGTAATCGTCGTCATGATGCATACTCAGAAGGGTAACCACAAGATCCTGGAGAAGTGCACACTCCCGCTTACTGCTGAAAAGTGCGTAAGCAAGATCATCACCGAGATGGGCGTTATGGAAGTTACTCCGGAAGGTATCGTTGTAACAGAGCTCCATCCGGATTACACCAAAGAAGATATCCAGGCGGCAACCGGCTGCAAACTGATTTTCAGCCCGGATCTGAAGCCGATGGAAGAAGAATAAGCAAAAACCATTTGCCCAAACAGGGTTATAGGAAATAACGGCTAAAAACCGCCATAACTGTTGAAAATTCAACGGTTATGGCGGTTTTATCTTGTTCTGCACAGGATGCACTCTGGACAGAAGCTGGTAAAATCGTCTGCCTGCATTGGGATCTCAACGCAGCTAAGTGTATATCGTTGATTTCCTCCGTCAGTTCTGCTTATGCCAGCTGCGTCTGCAATAGGCTAATAAACTGCTGCAGTTTTTCTGCATCAGGAAAGACCGCTCGCGCAGACGGCTTTCCACCGCCGCCTTTTCCGCCGCAGACCGGAAGATGCTCCCGAACCAGTTTTCCGCAGTCGCAGCGTTTAGAAAACAGCAGTGCGGTATGTGTCGGCTCGTGGACAAGCAGCAGCAGTTTATCAGTCTCGTCGAGCAGCTGTTTTCCAATCTCACTCAGATCGTCTAACGACAATTCACGGTATATACGCAATTCCAACGGATGCAGATTTTGTCGAATGGACGCCAGTTCATCAGAGATGAACTTTTTCTTCAGGTGATAGAGCTGATCGCGAAGCATAATGTTTTTTTCCTGCTGAGCATGAAATTTTTGCAGGATGTCATCGGTACCGGCGGAAAGCTGATTTCCCAGTTCGGTGAGGACAGCAAACTGCCGCTGGTACTGGCAGAATGCTCTGCGTCCGGCTTCAAAATAGATGCGGGACATGCCTTTGTTTTTTTCTACCTTGTAGATCTTGATCAGACCGACCTGACCTGTGCCGGACGGATGCGTGCCGCAGCAGGCGACACAGTCGACAGGATCCGTCTCATCGCCAATGGTAACGATGGAAATGTCTTCATCAAAGGCCAGGGCTTTCCGCAGCGGCAGCTTTTCTGCGTCGGCTCGCCGGGCAAAAGTACGCACCGTGATCGGAAGATTTTTCCAGATGGCCTCATTGGCCAGCATCTCGGCTTCCTTTGCGGTCTCCCAGGAGATCGTGTCCGCTGCATCGTTCGGAAGGGCGATATCGATGGTCATAAAGTCTTTTCCCATATGGAATCCCCGGTTCATACCGCCGCAAAGAGTGTGGAATACACCGGAAAGAATGTGTTCGCCGCAGTGCCGCTGCATGTTGTCAAAGCGGTGCTCCCAGTTGATCTCCATGGAAACGGTATCGCCGGCAGAAAAAGGACAATGGTCTGCCTGAAGTTCCAAACGATGATAGACGAGGCCGTCTTTTTCCCGGACATCAGAGACAGGGATAGAATTGATGAAGCCGGTATCACAGCTTTGTCCGCCTCCGGTAGGAAAAAATACAGTCTGATCGGTGACCAGCAGCCAGTTGCCGTCGCGGCGGGTAATTTGAGAAACCACAGCCTGGCAGTTTTTTTGGTAAACATTTTTCTGAAATAGCCGTATAGTATGCAATGCTTTTCGCCTCTCTCTCTTCTATTCACTGTATGACCATGCAGGCAGTTTTCCGCCCTTTCGGCGATCCTGCAGCCAGGATATGGAAACGGCTTTTGTTGCCTTACTGCCTTATTTTCGGCATGGTACGGGAATGACCAGTTACAGTATAGCATATATTGACAAAGGGAAAAAGACAGGAGATGCAGGAAATAGAAGGGATAAAGATCTCGGGAAGCGAAAGAGAGGGGAGAGGGGAAATACATTGAACAGAAAGAAGTGGATCCTGCTGCTGCTTTTGTGCTGCTGTATATTCGTGCTGCCAGGATATGGTCAGGCCTGGCAGGTTACGGAAAGGCTTTCTGTGCCGCTGGTCATGGTCATCGATCCGGGACACGGGGGTCTGGATGGCGGAGCCGTGGCTTCTGACGGAACCATGGAAAAGGATATCAATCTGGCTATCGCGTCAGCTCTGGCCAGAGAAGCGGAGAAATACGGCGTGAAAACAGTCCTGACCCGGGAAACAGGGGCTGGGCTGTACAGTGAGGCAAATGCCAGCGGTAAATGGTCAAAGATCGAGGATATGAAAGAACGGAAGCGGATCATTGAGGAGACAGATCCGGATCTGACGATCAGCATACATCTGAACAGCTTTCTGCAGGATACCGATGTTTATGGAGCCCAGGTATTTTATCCGCAGGATGCGCAGGGCGATGTACTGGAGGAAAACATCGATCTCGCGAAGACCATGCAGGAAGCGCTGATTGCGGGGATAGACGACGGAAGCAATCGGATCATACTGCCCAAGGACGGAATTTATCTGTTTGAGAATGCTGACCGGCTCATGCTTATGGTTGAATGCGGATTTTTGTCGAATCCTGCGGATTTGGAGAACCTGAAAGATGAGCAGTATCAGCAGAAGCTGGCGGTCTGTATGATGAACGCTGTGGCAGAGAAATTCTCTTTGCAGAAGAAAACTACCGCGGAAAAGGAGCTGGTAGACAGCCGAACAGAATGAATAAAAAAACGAACAAAAAAATGTGGATAACTTCTATTGACAAATAGAAAGTCGTCTCCGTAATGTTGAAATTTCAATAAAAATAGGGACTGTAGTTATCCACATTACAACATGAATAAAATTGTATACAATCAGAGTTATCCATGTGGAAAAGTTATGGAAACGCCAGAATCAACGCAAGGATCAGATGTTGAAAACCGTTTGCCATAAAGCGAACACGAGTTTACGTAAAACGTAAAAAGTAAATTATCTGTGTATGCTTATTCGCCGGCTTTTATGGCGTCGACAAAGAGCTCAAAATCGTCAAAGCCGCTTTGGATAAATTCATAGAGCACCGGCTCCTGAAATTCGTATTTGGAGATGGGCAGCAGAGATTTTCGCAGCGGCGAAGTTGCCAGATCAGCTTCCAGACAGTGTATTTCGTCAAGGGAATAGGCGGCGCAGATCAGCTGGCCGGAAAGAGAGACGAAGTACAGTCCCAGTACGTCTTCATTAAGGCGGTATTCTTTTTTGGCAACATGCCGGTTATCCGGATGAAAAATCATGTACAGAGTGCCCGTTTCGTGTTCGGTTTCCATAGCCCTGCGGCACAGTCGGGTAGAACTCTGTGAAAAAAAGACGGGATCATCGGTGAGCTCGTAGACAGAGATGAATTCAGAGCGGGCGAGCATCATGGCCGCTTCGGCCTGGGTGATTTTTAATGTGGAGATCCGTTCATAGGAACGGATCCGCATCTGTTCCACAGTAAGGGACGTTACGGCGATGTAATAGTTGTTTTCCAGTTCGACCAGAGATTCGCAGCGGTAGACGCCGGGTTCTCCGCTTTCTTTGATGGAGTTTTTACAGAAAGTGCCGGCGGGAAAATCAGAAAATCGTTCCAGGCGGAAATTCTGTGTTGTCAGGAAATGGGCGGCGCTGAAGTCTTTACCGAAACAGCGCATGAGAAAATAGTTGATCAGCTCATATGGATTGGTGAGCTCTGTACACTGCTTGCACATCAGGATATACTTTTCCGGATCGGTCAGAAAGATATCCTGTTCCAGAAGAAAGTGATACTCTTTTTCGTTTTCCGGCAGCGGAAGCTTTTCTTTTTTATTCAGGCGTACGTATTCCTGAAGAAGAAACTGCGCTTCGCGGAGGTTAAGGGGGATTTTTTTGCCGCCCAGACCGCCGATCAGGGAGTTTTCCAGTTCTTCGAGCCGCTGCTGATCGTTGCCGAGGATGCTTTGATAGGATTCGAAACCGTATTCTTCCGCATCGAAATAAAAAAACTGATGAAGATCTCTCATCGTCTCGTTGTCAGGAAGCTGGAAATGGATGTACATGCCCAATACGCCCATCAGACGGGTATTGGTAATATATGCGGAAATAAAGAATTTCCGGCTGGTAGCGGCACTGTCCAGCAGACCGCCGCGTAAAACTTTCAGTTGGTCTTTTTTCAATCGTTGCACCTCTCTATACAGGCCAGACGTTCATCTGCCAATGCTCTCGGCAGGTGATGAATTTGCCCGGCTCTGTATGGATCTTGTATGGTTGGATTATCGTTTTTCCTTTTTCAGCAGAAAACCGGCATTATGCGCGGTCTCCAAGTAAAGTATAGCCCAATTTTCTAAAATTACAATATGTCGTTGACAAAGATTTTTATCGGAGTATAATTTAGTAGGAATCCTTATCGAGAGTGGTGGGGGGAATAGGCCCGATGATGCCCGGCAACCTGTGTGTCAGAAGCTGACAGAAAAGGTGCTAAATCCTACAGAATTATCTTATTCTGAAAGATGAGGAATGATGACTTTGGATATCAGCCCTTTTCTTTCAAGCGAGAGAAAAGGGATTTTTTATTCCCTTCGAAACTATCGCCGGTTGCGATTTTCGAAGCATAGAAGTCATGCGACGGACAGAAACTGCGGCAAGGCCGGATTTCTGCCGGTAGGATATCTCGATTGACGGTGCGGCGCAGGCGGCCTCAGCAGGCTGTACGGCGCTTTTTCAGCGGATCGCCTCGGAAACCCGGACTGCAGGGCGGAGAGGACGGCGGACAGATCCGCGGCAGGATAAAACGGCAGCTGTTTACAGAAAGAGAGGAAAAAGTAAATGAAAAAGTTGTTTACATCAGAGTCCGTGACCGAGGGTCATCCGGATAAAATGTGCGACCAGATCTCCGATGCGATTCTGGATGCCATCATGGAAAAGGATCCTTATGGGCGCGTGGCCTGTGAGACGACCACGACCACCGGTTATGCCATGGTTATGGGCGAGATCAGTACAAAATGCTATATAGATATTCCGAAGATCGTCAGGGACGTCATTCTCGATATCGGCTACGACAGAGCCAAATACGGTTTCGACGGCAGTACCTGCGCAGTGCTTACCGCTATCGACGAGCAGTCGGGAGATATCGCCATGGGCGTGGATAAAGCGCTGGAATACAAAGAAGGCACCATGGACGATCAGATCGATACCATTGGCGCCGGAGACCAGGGGATCATGTTCGGGTATGCCTGCAACGAAACGCCGGAATATATGCCGATGCCGATCGAGCTGGCGCAGAAGCTGGCTCTGCAGCTGACAAAGGTCAGAAAGGACGGCACACTGAAGTATCTGCGCCCTGACGGCAAGACGCAGGTGACTGTGGAATACGACGGGAACCGGGTAAAGCGTATAGATACCGTGCTTGTTTCTACGCAGCACGATCCGGAAGCAACCCAGGAGCAGATTCGTCAGGATATGATCGAATACGTTATCAAGCCGATTATTCCGGCAGAACTGTTAGATGAAGAGACAAAGTATCTGGTCAACCCTACAGGCAGATTCGTCATCGGCGGACCGCACGGAGATTCCGGTCTTACCGGAAGAAAGATCATTGTCGACACTTACGGCGGATATGCCCGGCATGGCGGCGGAGCCTTTTCCGGGAAAGACCCGACAAAGGTAGACCGTTCGGCCTCCTATGCAGCCAGATACGCAGCGAAAAATATCGTTGCGGCAGGATTGGCGGACAAATGCGAGATTCAGCTGGCCTATGCGATCGGTGTGGCAAAGCCGGTCTCCATCATGGCAGACACCTTTGGAACCGGAAAGCTGGCCGATGAGGAGATCGCGGATATCGTCGACAGGCACTTTGACCTGCGTCCGGCAGCCATTATTCGAGATCTGGATCTGCGCAGGCCGATTTACAGAAAGACGGCCGCTTATGGACATTTTGGCAGAACCGACGTGGATCTGCCATGGGAGCATCTGGACAAGGTGGATGAGTTGAAGGCATATCTGAAATAGGAAGCTTTTGACGGCAGATGAATCGAAACTGAACCAAACAGGATGAAGCCAGCGCCTCATCCTGCTTTTTATATTTTTTTGATTTTTTTTCCTTTTTCATTTTCTTTTCATTTTTCAACTTTATGATAAGGCCATAATCAAGAACGAACAGTAAAAAGGAGGATATAGAAATGAAACTTACCGAAAGCAGATTAGGGAAAAAATTCGTAGTGGGCGCCATCGCTCTCTCCATGCTGGCATCGGCGGCAGCGTTTACACCGGCGAATACTTACGCGGCAGATAAGGCGAAAGAGTCAAAGACGGTGACCGCACAGGCGACGACGAAGGCAAAGGTCTCCTGGTCCAAGGCAAAGTCCATTTTTAAAAAGAGACTGCCGGGCGGTATCCTGAAGTACATGAGACTGACTTATGACGACGGCAGAAGAGTCTACAAAGGCAAAGGGGTAAAGGGTAAATATGTCTACTCTTTTGAGATCAACGCCAATACCGGAAGAATCGTGGACTGGGAAAGAGATTATGAAGGTTCCCGCTACACCGCTTCGCAGATCGGAACGTCGCTCACCGCAGCCAAGGTAAAGACCAAGGTGAAAAACAGGATCCCGGGCTGCTACATTATTTACGTCAAGCTGACCAGAGATGACGGAAGATATGTTTACGAGGGCGAGGCTTACAAAAACGGCTATGAATACAGCTTTGAGATGAACGCCTACAACGGCAGGTGGATCGAGTGGGAAAAAGACTGGGCATTTTAAGATAGATAGAAAAACGGCGCACGGGAGCGCCGTTTTTCGTTTTCCGGATGTCTTTGCCGTTAAAGCGCTGTTCCCTTTGCAGGGACAAAGAATCTCGTCATATCGTTTCCTTCCAGCTCCAGCAGTTTTATCTTTTTGTCTATACCGCCGCCATATCCGGTAAGATTTCCGTTGCTTCCGACTACCCGGTGACAGGGGATGATGATGGAGATCTCGTTGTGACCGACCGCACCGCCCACTGCCTGTGCGGACATGCGCGGAATACCCCGTCGTGCGGCAAGCTGACGGGCGATTTCTCCGTAGGTTGTGGTGCAGCCGTAGGGAATCGTGCAGAGGATTTCCCATACTTCCTTTTGAAAAGGTGTGCCCGAAAGATGAAGGGGCAGGGTAAAATCCGGCTCTTTCCCGGAAAAATAAATGTCGAGCCAGCGTTTTGCCTCCTGAAGCAGGCTGTTTTCCTTCTCCGTGCGTTCGCTGTCCAGACCGCGGGCAAAATACTTTTGCCCGGTAAACCACAGGCCGGTGAGCCCTTCGGCATCGGCCGCCAAAAGGATACGTCCCAGGGGTGATTCGTAATGACCGATATATTGCATACTTTTCCTCCATATCTCTTGGAAACAGGCGCGGCGGAAACTAAACGCCGCCGATGAGCAGCACTTCTATAGCGTTAAGACGATTCGTCCTCTTTCTGCATGCCGCCTGTGTCCTGTATAGATTAAGTTTACCATAATCAGCAGAATCTGGTATATCCCAAGCGGGAAAATGTCTTTTTAAGATGCTGTCTTCTGCGGGTCTGGATAAATGCACGATTTTCTCTTTTGCGTAAAACGCAGAGGAGAAAAAAGTGAAGTCTTTGAATTTGTATCCAATAAAGCTGATGATTTTTTGTGTATCGAAAACAAATTCGTTGCAAGATCAGAACCGATGTAATATAATAAAGCATACGGCAATTTTCAGCCAGTGCTAAATCTTCGGGTTTGCGGCTCTTTTGTCCGAATCCGTTCAGCATAAACTATAGTGAAAAGAGGAGGAGTATTTCAGTGGGAATCAAAGTAGCAAAATTTGGAGGGTCTTCCGTGGCGGATGGAATCCAGCTGACGAAGACAAAACAGATTATCGAAGCCGATCCCGACAGAAGATATATCGTGGTTTCCGCACCGGGAAAAAGATTTGATGGTGACAACAAGATTACCGATCTTCTTTACCTGTGCAAGACCCATATGGATCATAACCTGCCTTACGACCAGGTTTTTCAGGTTGTAACTGATCGCTTTATGGCCGTGGAACTGAATCTGGGCGTGGACGTGGATCTGCAGAAGCATTTCGAAGAGATCAAGGACAATCTGAAAAAGGGCTGCTCGGCGGACTATATTGCCAGCCGGGGAGAGTATCTCAACGCCATATTGATCGCCGCGTTTCTGGGCTATGATTTCGTCGATGCGGCAGGCCTGATTCAATTCGACAGCAAAGGCCGGCTGATGCAGAAAGAGACCGACGAGGCGCTGCGCAGTGAACTGGAAAAACACGAACGGGCAGTGATCCCGGGATTTTACGGCACCAATGCCGACGACGGGAAAGTCAGGACTTTTTCCCGGGGCGGGTCAGACATTACGGGTTCTCTGGTCGCCCGTGCCGTAG
>CALXJA010000181.1 GCA_944388465.1 uncultured Emergencia sp. | reverse complement strand
GGCATAGATTCCTCTACCCGGGACAGTATAAAGCCGTAAAGCAAAAAAACTATACATATTTTCGCATATATTGCAGCGCATTCTTTTCCAGTCTGGATACCTGCGCCTGACTGATGGAGATCTCCTCTGCCACCTCCATCTGTGTCTTGCCTTCAAAAAAACGCATTTTCAAAATACGCCTCTCCCGCGGCGACAGCCGGTCCATCGCTTCGGACAGCGAAAGGTTCTCGATCCATTTTTCATCGGTGTTGCGGGTATCCTGCACCTGATCCATGACGTAGATGGCGTCGCCGTCATCGTGAAAGACCGGCTCAAACAGCGATACCGGCTCCTGAATGGAGTCCATGGCCATGACCACGTCCTCGCTTTCCACGCCGATCTCCCCGGCGATTTCCGCAATCGTCGGTTCCCGGGAAAGGCTGCCGGCCAGCTGTTCCTTTGCCTGCAATGCCTTATAGGCGATATCCCTCAGCGAACGGGACACCCGTATACTGTTGTTATCGCGCAGATATCTGCGCACCTCGCCAATGATCATGGGAACCGCATAGGTCGAAAACTTCACCCCATGCCGCAGATCGAAGTTGTCCAGTGCTTTGATCAGGCCGATGCAGCCCACCTGAAACAGATCGTCGGGATTTTCCCCCCTGTTGCTGAACCTCTGGATCACACTCAGCACCAGGCGCAGATTCCCTGTGATAAATTTTTCCCTGACCTGCATATCTCCCGCTTTGATCGCCTCCAGCATCTGCTGCATCTCCCAGTCCTTGTACACCGGAAGCTTTGCGGTATTCACGCCGCAGATTTCTACTTTGTTCGCCATACGTTCCACCAGCCTGTTCTATAGTTTTACCTCTGCAGCCGAAGCCGAAACTCCGCACGGACAAAATCCGGGCAGCATGGCATCGCTGCAGATATGTATTATGATGTGCCGGCTGCAGGCGAAATAACGATAGAAATTTATCCCAGCTTCTGCACCTCACGCTGAAGTCTCTCAATGATCTTTTTCTCTAATCTCGATATGTAGCTTTGCGAGATACCCATGGCATCCGCCACCTCCTTCTGCGTCATTTCTTTCCCGCTGCGAAGACCGAAACGCATATCCATGATCTGCTTTTCCCGTTCTGAAAGCTTGGTCATGGCGTGGCGCAGAAGCTTGCGGTTGACTTCCTCTTCAATTCTCACGCTGACCACATCGTTTTCTGTACCGAGAATATCCGAAAGCAGAAGTTCATTTCCATCCCAGTCCACATTCAGCGGCTCGTCAAGAGATACCTCGGTTTTTCGCCGGACGTCTCTGCGCAGATACATCAATATCTCGTTTTCAATACATCGCGAAGCATAAGTAGCCAGTTTGATGTTGCGGTCGACCTTAAACGTGTTTACCGCTTTGATCAGTCCGATCGTACCGATGGAGATCAGATCCTCCACATTGACCCCGGCGTTTTCAAATTTCTTGGCGATATATACCACCAGCCTCAGGTTCCTTTCGATGAGAACCGCCCTGGCTTCCTGGCTGCCCCGTGCATATTCCTCCAGCATTTTCCGTTCTTCCTCGCGATCCAGCGGCGGAGGCAGCACATCCGTTCCGCCAATATAAAAAACACTCCTTCCGGAAAAGCCCAGCAGTTTCAGCAGCACTCTTCCGGCCTCAGTCAATATTCGCATATATACCCCTTTCCAGCATGGCTGCAGGCAGAAGAATCTGTTTTCCGCCGTCCTCCGCTGTTAAAAATGAATCGTCTTCACACACGGCCAGAACCGGTCTTCTGATCGTTTTTCCCCGGATCCGCACTGCATCTGCCCGGTACCCGTCCATGACCCCCTTCGCCACGCCTACACTGCGGTACGGCACAACGGTATACCGGCTGCCTGCATCCTCCAGTCCCTGCAGAAGTTCTTCCATCAGCGTACGGCTGACAACCGCCACAGGCTTTCGGCTTACCGGTTCCCTGAGCATATTTCCCGAATCGATAAATCCCTGCAGCTTCCACTGCTTTTCCCCGATGATCACCACCGTTTCTATGGAAGTGCGCTCCGCCTTTCGTCTTTCCTGGATCAGATGCAGAAAAAGCTGCAAAAGCAAAGCCGCAGCCGATGCGGAGGCCGTCACCGTCAGATAGGTGAAAACGGGAAAATAGACGCCGCCGGACCAGGCCGCTCCCTGCCAGCCAAAAACATAGAGCAGCGCCATCGCCGTTCCGCCGTAAAGAAAGGTGACCAGCAGGAAAAGTCCCGTGCAGGCAAGAAATCTTCTCCGCGGCATTCTGCCGAAGACGAGACAGACGACGGCGGCGGCAAAGGCCAGCTTGCCTGCCAGCGCCAAAACACCATATACATTGATGAACAGGATAAAAGAATACAGGCCGCAGCAGACGCCGCCGAGCAGAAGACGGCCTGCCCTCAGCGCGGCTCCCGCTGCCTTTCCCGTAAAATATAGAATAACCAGACCTGTAACAAAGTTCTCTACAAAAAGATATTCGCCGTAGATGACCAAAAGAAAACTCCCCTCTCGCTGATACTCTCTCAGTATAGCGAAAGGGAAGCCGGAAATTTGTCAGATTATGGGGGATGAAAAAAATATTTCTCGGTTCAGCGGCTGTAGCAGCGTTCGCAGTGATATCTGCCTTCTCCCGGCCGATCCTTCGTCTGCTCCATTGCTTCAAGGTCGTTGAAATGCCACCATTCCGAAGCCAGCGGCGTTAATCCGGCACGGGTACACCAGCGCTGCAGTCTTTTGGCGCCGTCGGTCATCGCCGGCGATCCCTCCGCCTGCTGCCAGTCCGGATTAGCGGACGGGAACGGATGTGCGTATGCTGCAGATGCCATGCTGAGTTCGTGAAACGGCGTCTGCATGGTGTACTCTTCCACCTTCTCCGCTTTTACAATGGTTCGGCCTTTTATGACTGTTTCTCGCTTCTCCAGAATTTTTACCAGCGACAGGTCTACCGCATAACCCTGCTGATGATTGGAGGTATACGGCGCAATGAACCACTCCAATTCCCAGGGCGGCGTATCGATGCCCGCCCGCACCTGGCTGTCCTCTTCAGAAAGCCGGCTGAGACAGCGGACTACCTTTTCCTGCGCGCTGTACGGCCTGTAACACTCGCAGACCTTCAGGCAATCCCCATTAGACAGGGCGATGGCCTGCGCTTCTGCCAGCTTTTCTGCCAGCGGAAAAAGCGCCGGAGTGATAAACTCCTCTCTCCCCAGCCGGGGATTATACGTCTTCGCCTGATAAAGCTGCTCGCCGGTGATTCCGGGAATGGCTCTGCCCGATGAGCGGAAAACGGAGCTGTAAGCGTTGGTGTCATCATAGAGGATCGACGGCACGACATCCGGAAGATTGATCATGCACCAACGGCCAAGCAGCCATCCGATTTTTCCGCCAAATTCCACATGCCACCACTGATCGCCGGTTTTCAGAATGGTAAAGCCATCCCCCGGATGAAGCTCTTTCAGAATCTTTCCCGTCAGCGCCGGTTCTTTTCGCAGTTCGGTTTCCACGACCGCATAACCGCTTGCTCCTTCTACCGGGAGCTCAAAATATCTGCCGTTCATGCGCACTTCCTTTCTCTCATCATTCTTCCTGTACTTCTTTCTTAACAATAAATATGCAAAAATAATGCCAATGCCTTTCGCCTGCTGCGGAGCAGACAGCTGTACCCCAGAGAGGGAAAGAGCCACGGCAGCGCTTCCCTCTATCGCCTGAGGGCGGCGCTGCCGCGGCTCTTTTCCTGAACAATACTATTTAATCTGTATTTTATCCTGTTTCCCGCAGCATACACGTTCTTCCTCTTCCTCTATGACCTGTCTGATTTTCTCTACGGCATCCGCAAGCAGCTCGCTGACAGACTGCATACTTACCCCGGCCACCAGATTATCACAGCGGTTTACCGGGATCAGGATCCGCACGGCACGGCTTCTGGCTACAGCGCACGCCATGGCTGCCGTGACCTCTCCCAGCAGGGAATCGGCGATGACGATGCCGATCGGCCCGACGATAATATCCGCCTGTCTGCTGGCTGTGATCACCGGGTTTTCTCCGGTGGCAGCCTGATCAGCGCCTGCTCGCAGCATGGCGGAGGTTGCGATGCTGTTCGTTCCCACCGCATAAATCTCTACCTGCGGAAAGGTCTGCCTGATCGATTCGATCAGCTGTTTGCCCAATCTTCCGCCCTGTCCGTCTATGACTAATATTCTCATTTTCTCTGCCCTTTCATTCTGTGTGGACGCAGGAGCTTTCGCCGCAAAATGCCGGGTAGCCTCCTTGCGCCTTCTGTTTACAGTATAAGAGCATTTTCCTGCCGATGCAAGAGTGGAAACAGGATGCCTGCCGCAAAGGTTTACCGAATTTTCCTTCCCCGTCTACAGTGTAACGCCGTTCTTCCATATGGCAATCTGCCGGAAGCCCATTTTTTCATTTCGGCTTTGTTTTCCCGAAGCAATTTCCAGCACGAAACGGTAAAGCTTCTCTCCTGCCGCACTGCTATCTTCTCCGGCCGCCGCGGTTGCGGCGTCAAAATCGATCCAGCTGCTTTTTTTCCGTGCAAGACCGGCATTGGAAGATATCTTGATCGTTGGCGGCGGCGCGCCGAAGGGCGTTCCTCTCCCCGTAGTAAAGAGAATGATCTGCGCGCCGGCGGCTGTCAGCGCCGTGGCCGATACCAGATCGTTTCCCGGACCGCAGAGTAGATTCAGTCCCCGCTTTTCCACCCGGTCTCCG
>CALXJA010000180.1 GCA_944388465.1 uncultured Emergencia sp. | reverse complement strand
TAGACCATATACGCGTTGTCCGTATATTCCGGCAAAACAAGAGACAACCGCTCGTCCATATTCCGGCCTACCAGGCGAAGGCTTTCCTCTACGATCCTGATCGAAGGAACAAAGTCCCTGGAAGACACTTCATAGGTGAAGCAGAGCCTGCCGATATTGCTGTATTTCTCCAGGGCGGGAGAAAAGCTGTAGATCAGTCCCCGCTTTTCCGACAGCTCCTGATGCAGCAGAGAATTTTCACCGGAGAACAGAATATCATACAGCAGCGCAAGTTCTGCGCCCTGGTACTGTTCGCAGTTCAAATCGTAAGAAAACTGCACCACATGAGAGCGGCTGTTCTTAACGTGAATCTGCGCTCCCCGCCTTCCGAAATGTTCCGGAACAGGCGATATGTTCCTTCTCTTCAGACACCTGCCGTCCGGCGCTGCAGAACCGGCTTGAGGCAGGGCTTCGATCTTACGGGCAAGATCATCGATCTCTGCATCGCTCACATTGCCGGTAACATAAAAAAACACATTCTCTGCCGAAAAGCTTTTCCGGTGATAATCGGCAGTTTTCTGACGGCTGAAACGGCTGACGGCGCCGCGGCTGCCCAGAATCGATCTCGAAAGCGGCGTGCCTTTCCAGACAAAGGTTCCGGCAAAATAGTCGAGACTTTTAAACTCATCCGCCTCCCTGATCTCCGACTTTACCCGCTGTTTTTCCGTTTCCAGCACAGAACCCGGAAGGACAAGCGGTGCAAAGGCCCGCAGCAGAATGTCCGCCGCCTGTCGGAAATACCGGGGCGATCCGATGATATAAAGCTGCATGAACTCCTTATATGTTGCGCCGTTAAAATAGAGACCGAGTCTGTCGATCTCCCGGTACATCTGCCCTCCCATCAAATGCTGGATATTGCGAAACAAAACATGCTCCAGAAAATGCGTAATGCCGCTTTCCGTTTCTTCCTCATAGAGGACGCCGGCTCTGCTGTACAGAGAAAGGCAGAAGCTATGCGTATGCTTATTGGGATACCAGTAGATGTCTATGCCATTATCTGTAGTCCGTTTTCTTTCCATTCCTCCTCCTTGCGTGTCTGGCGCTCTGCAGCGGCAGATGCCCTGCCGGCGCAAAACTATATTCATTGTACCAAATCTTCTGCGGAAAAGCAATGAAGACGGCGCTCTTCCGCAAAGCTGCGTCTGTTCAAGCGCAGCGGTTTATGTTATAATCTGCATTGCGTGATTTTTTCTCAAGGAGACAGAAATGGATACAAAAAAAGGCATGATCATTACACTGACAGCAGGTATATTCTGGGGTTTCTCCGGCGCCTGCGGACAGTATATTTTTGACAACTTCCACATTGACGCTGCATACCTTACATCGATCCGGCTGCTCTGCGGCGGTATCATCCTCTGCGTCCTCGGGTTTTTCCGCGAAAGGCAAAAAATGACCGATATCTGGAAGACCCGTTCCTCGGCATTGCTCCTGCTGGTTTATTCCCTGACCGGAATCATGTTCTGTCAGCTTTCTTATATGAAGACCATATCGTATACTAATTCCGGCACTGCGACCATACTGCAGTATCTTGGTCCGGCTCTGATCATGATCATCAGCTGTTTTCTCGCCAGACGCCTTCCCCGTCCAAAAGAAGCGCTTGCTGTCGTTCTGGCTGTACTGGGTATTTTTTTCATCGCGACCCACGGAAATATCCAGAATATGGTCATCAACCCGCTGGGACTTTCCTGGGGACTGTGGTCTGCTGTCGCTCTGGCCGTGTATACGATGCTTCCCCGACCGATCATCGAAAAATTCGGCAGCATCGTCGTCATCGGCTACGGCATGCTGATCGGCGGCATTGTTCTCTGTCTCTCCTGCCGTATCTGGAACGCACAGATCACCGTCGATATTCATTTTCTGCTGGCTTTCGCCGCCATCATCATCTTTGGTACCGTACTGCCGTTTACGATTTACATGGTAGGCGTCCGCCTGTGCGGTCCGGTGAAAGCAAGTATGCTGGCCAGCATCGAGCCGGTATCCGCTACGGTATTCATGGTCGTCTGGCTCAGGGAGTCTTTTCACTTTTTCGATTTTATCGGGTTTTCGCTGATTTTTGCCACCGTATTTCTGCTGGCAAAAAAAGACGGCCTCCCGGCCGAAGCCAGCCGAAAAGATGGCTGCAGCCTGTAAAGCGAGGGGTTATAGGACAAAACGATCAAACAGACAAGCTGCCGCCTGTACGCCGGTTTTCCCGGCAGACAGGTACTGGCAGCTTGTTTTAACATTCTGACTTGTATGGACTTGCCGTCAGTCCCGATTCTTTCGCGGCTGATAATAGGCCATGGAATCCTTTTCTCCTATTTTTCTGACCGGCCTGCAGGGATTTCCATAGGCCAGGCAGCCTGCCGGAATATCCTTTGTGACCACACTGCCGGCGCCGATCACTGCGCCGTCACCGATATGGACGCCGCCCAGAACCGTAACGTTGCAGGCGAGCCAGACGCCGTTTCCAATATGGATCTCTTCCGCAAATTCGGCCATCGTGGTATTTCCCTGTTCATCACGGCCGACTCGTTCCTCCGCGATCAAAGGATGATTTGTCGCCATCAGCGAAACATTCGGTCCAAAGCAAACATCGTCGCCAATATAGATTCTGGCATCATCCATGACCATCAGGTTAAAGTTGGCAAAAAAATTATCACCGATATAGGCATGGCTTCCGTAATTGAACTGAATCGGTCCCTGGAAATAAAAGGGTTCACCGATGCCGCCGATGATCTCCCTGATTATCTCCTGGCGCCGGGGATCATATTCGTCCAGAGCATTGTATCGTCTGCAGGCTTCATGCGCCTTGTGCTTGATTTCCTTCAATTCTTTCTTTCGCGGATCAAAGATCAGTCCGGCAAAGATTTTTTCTTCTTCTGTCATACCATCATCTCCTTTTCTCTTTGTCTTATCTTATCACAGCTGCTTTCTCTCCGCCACCCCCGCCAGGCAGTTTCCGTCTGCAGCCGCTCCGGCAAAAAGACAATTCCCCCAGTAAAAAAAGACAGCCGCTCCGGCAGACCATATATCTGCCTTTGCAGCTGTCTTCATCGAAAATCCGAACTACAGAACCGGTTTTCTGTGCCGTCTTCTTATTTCTCTATGCCGTGAATTTCTTCCAGTGCATTCATACAAAGCTCGATAGCAACCGGAATACAATCCTCGTCGATATCAAATTCCGGATTATGAACCGGCTGGGTCGTGTCGGTGCCGATGCCGATATAAGTCGCGATACCGCCGTTGCTCTGCACCTTGTTGATCATTGCTGCTGCATCATCAGTACCGCCGACATTTCCTTCAAAGTAGATCTTTTCAAACCAAGGGATCTTTTTCGCCGCTCTCTCGATGATCTCCATCATGGCGTCATCGCTCTTGCCGGCCGGAACTTCACCGTAATCATCATAAGTGTAAGTCATATCGTAGGCTTTAGCCGAACCGTCCAGAACATCGAAAACTCTCTTGCCGACATAGGCGGCGATATCCGGCGTCTGTCCCCTGTATTCCACCTTCATCAGTGCGTTCGGCGCGATGGTGTTGATGGCGATGCCTGCATGAAGCTCGCCGACGTTGACTCTGCACAGACCCTCTTCATGGGGAGCGATGGCATGAATATTCAGAGCTGCGGAGCAGGCTGCCAGAAGCGCGTTTTTACCTTCCTGCGCAGCACCGCAAGGATGCGCTGCTCTGCCGTGGAACGTAACGTCCAGCTGTCTGTCGCTGAGAAAATCCTTGCAGCCGCAGCAGATCGTGTGCGACGGAAGAGGACGGTTTTCCGCACTCAGCGCCACGTGCATAGCGATAAAATTCTGGACGTCGTCCAAATGTCCTTTGTCGATCATAGACTGAGCGCCGTTGAAGGTTTCTTCTGCCGGCTGGAACAGCAGACGGATCTTTCCTCTCAGCTGTTCTTTCTTTTCCTGCAGTGCCGAAGCAATACCCAGCCCCATAGCCGTATGCGCATCATGACCGCAGGCGTGATCCGATTCCGGATTGCAGGAGTTGTATCCTTCTTCGAAAGGCCGGTAACCTTCCGTCTGCGGCTCGTCGTACGGCAGGCAGTCGATATCAAAACGGAAAGCCGTGACCGGTCCCTCTCTTCCGGTATCCAGCTCTGCTACGACACCCGGCCATCCCTTGGTTCTTTCCACAAATTCCGCTTTCGCACCCTGCCGCAGTGCTCTTTCCATATTTTCCTTCCGCTCTGCTTCATCCGGACGGACAAATTTTCCAACGGTATCGGTATTTACCGCATCCGGCCCCATCAGGCAGTCATATCCCATCTCGGTAAGGATTTCCGCAATTCTGGCGCTGGTACGAATTTCACGCCAGCCGTTTTCCGGATACTTGTGAAACTCTCTTCTGTACTCGATAAACTTATTCATTTTTCTCTCCACCTTTCTTGCTTTCATCTATTGCTTCGCCGAGAAGCTTTACTCCCCGGATAATATCATCATCACTGACTTTGGAAAAACTGAGGCGCAGATGACCCTGTCCCTGATAACCGTAAGGGTAGAACAAAAACCCCGGCATGATCAGCAGCCGCCTGCTCTCCGCCGCAGAAAACAGCTTTCGTTCGTTAATTTCCTCATCAAGAGTACACCACAGGACGACGCCTCCATCGGGCTTCTCATAGGTCAGTCCCTTATCGCAAAGCTTATCCAGCTCGCTGCAGAGCAAATCCCGTTTTTCCCGGTAATGCTTTGCAATTTTTTCCACATGTTCAGCGAACAGCCCTCTTTCTATATATTCATTCAGCATATACTGTCCCATATTGCTGACAAAAGTCTCATTGACCACGATCAGCCGTCCCAGCATCTCCACCAGATCGTAAGGGCCGACAATATAGCCGGTCTTGATCCCGTAAGGAAAGGTCATCGTAAAGGAATCGACATAAACGACAGACTTATACTTGTCCAGAGAATAGAGACTGGGCAGCCGGCGCTCGGTATAGCGGAAATCCCGCTGTGAATCCTCTTCAATGATCGGCACGTCGTAGCGCTGAGCAATTTCCAGAAGCCTTACCCTTTTCTCCAGAGACATCACCCTGCCGGTGGGATTGTGATAGTTGGGCAGCGTATAGATAAACTTCGGCCGGTGCTTTTTTATCAGCTGCTCCAGCTTCACCAGATCCATACCGTCCTGCTCCATGGGCACGGTGATCATGTTCAGGCCTCTGTTCCGGAAAATCGAAACATTGTCGGGAACGATGGGCTCCTCAACGATCACGCTGTCACCTTCCCGAAGATAGAGCGCCATCAGATAGTTTAACGCCTGATTGGTCTCTGAAACGATCTGAATATTTTTGGGACTGACGTACATATTTTCATCGGCCAGGATCCTGCAGATGTTCCGCTTCAGCCGTTCCGTCTCGTCAATACCGATATCGTCGATATCCCGCACGGTATCCGTCTGAAACATATTCTCTACAATATCGTTTAATCCCTTCACCGGATTTACTCGTTTGTCCATGATGATCCCGCCGAAGGAAATATAATTATCGGTATTCGACTCGCCGAACACGTCCAGAAACATCTTTTCTCTGTCGTTGAAATTATAACGCATCATTTTCATCAGCGGAAAAAACCGTTTGACAAAGCTCTGGTGAACGTCCGGCATCTGCACAAAATAGCCCTTGGGCTTCTGACGGGAAACAGACAGATAACCTTCTGCAATCAGTTCGCCGTAGGCCTTTACCACTGTATTGCGGTGAACGCCCAGTTCTTCCGCCAGCTTTCGCTCTGCGGGCAGCTTGTAGCCGGATACCAGTTCCCGGGAAACAATGAGATCTTTGATCGCTCCTTTGATCTGCTGGTAAATCGGCGTTTCGCTGTTTCGATTGATCTTTATGTTCATATTTCACCTCAATACAAGGATAGCATTAATTGTGCCCCGGGAAAAGGCGTATTTACGCTTACCCGTCATGTCCTGTCCGCAGAATCTCCTATCCCTGAATTTTCTTTTCCCTGGATATCCTGAGATTTCGCCCACTATGCTCAACAGGGGCCGCCGCGTTAACGCGACAGCCCCATAACATTACAGGATACACGTTTATGCTGCGTTTCCCTGTGCTTTCTGTTTTTTCAGACTGCGGTTCCAGATCATCAGACCGATCACACCGACCAGCATAACTACGCCCACACCGGCAAAGTAGTATCTGTAGCCGGCATCGCCGAAGCTGTCGATCGTCCGTCCGAAGATCAGCGGACAGAGAGACTCCGGCAGATAACCCAGTGTAGAGATCAGACCGATGGCGGTTCCGGAAATCTCCATCGGGATCCCGCCTTCCTCCATAAAGGAGAAGACAAGACCGTAGTTGGAGTACATGCCCAGATACAGCAGCGCGCAAATCACCACGAAGACCGGCAGTGTAATGGAATGCAGGAAGGTGATAGCAAATGTGCAGACTGCCATAACGAGGAAACCGAAGGTCATCAGTCTGCCTCTGCCGATGCGGTCAGCCAGGAATCCTCCTCCGATAGAACCGAACGGACGGATATAGTCGGCCATGATGGTGATCAATGCGCCGCCTGCGGTAGCGATACCAAAAGCTGCCGTGGCAAACGGGCTGAAATACATGTAGGAAATATTCATCGTATACGTTGAGCAGAGAATCAGAGAAAGGATCCAGACCTGCGGCATCTTGATCACCGTAATCAGCTGTTTGAAATTAAAACGCTCTGATTTTTCCGAATCCTGCGGATCCTTCAGCAGGATAAATACCAGGATACCCAGCACGATGACGACAACAGAATAGAAAATGATCAGTCCCTTGATTCCTGTTGCGTCGTTCACCTTGGAGCTGATATAATTGAAAATCGCCAGCGCAATGGCCAGATGAGCGGCATTCATGACGCCTCTTCCGCCTTCCATAAAACCGAAGGCTTTACTCTGCTCTTTACCGGAGGCCAGACTGCGGATACCCTTTACCAGGGAAGGCCAGAAGGCGAACAGCGAGGTAAATCCCCAGACCAGATAAACGACCAGCAGCATGGAGTAGCTGCTGACAAAGAGGTGGGCAAAGCCTGCGATACCGGTCAGGATCAATGACGCGGAAATCAGCTTCTTCGGGGAAATGTAGTCAGCCACAATACCGCCGAACAGATAGGAAATAATACCGAACACGCCGAACATGGCGCCAAGAGTTCCCATCTGTGTATTCGTCAGATTGTAGGTCTCCACATAAGCATCGTAATAATAGCTTCTGAAATACGGAAGCCCGTAAATAAGGGAGCCGGATATGGTCAGGATGACTAAGCTCCACATGTTTTTCCTGAGTTTTGACTCAACTTTCTCAACCATTTTTTCTCTCCTTAAGCATTAATAATTTCTGTCGGTCATCCCCGGCTCTTTCCCGTTACCCCACTCGCCAATGCTTACGAGCCCCTGCATTTGCAAGCATCAATAAAACCGTAATTAGATTAGCATAATCCATGATAGTCCAAAAGTACCAAAAATGTTTTTTGGCATAGTCCAAGACCGTTAAATTCAGAAATTTCCTTCTTTTTTCATTCTGCCTCTACCCTATGTCCTTGCACAGGCCGCTTTCCTGATTTCGATGTCCTGCTCCCTGTTTTTCTGAAGATACGGTATCACAGGCCAGACGGCATGCAGATGGCATGCCGCAGGCGTGCCGCTGTCTGCTGACGGTACTGCGCGCTTTAGCCGGTCAGATCTCTGCGTCACAGATTCTCTGATCTTCTATGACACAACAACGAAAAAATCCGGCGCTCTGCTCTGAAATCAGAGAAAGCGCCGGATCATCAGCTGTAACGGGGAAAGCACCGCAGGCTTCTGCAGAAAATCGTTCTGCAAAGCTTCCCGCTCTGTGTTCTATAATATTTTTTCGTCCAGTATCACGGTAAACGGACCGTCGTTGATCAGGCTGACCTTCATCTCCGCGCCGAAAACACCGGTTTCAACGACCGGAACTGTCTGCCTGCACTGCGCAATAATATATTCATAGAGAGCCTCTGCTTTCTGCGGATCGCCTGCCTCAACAAAACTCGGGCGGTTGCCCTTGCGGCAGTTGGCATACAGGGTAAACTGAGAAACCAGCAAAAGCTGTCCCTGCACATCCTTCAACGCCAGATTGGTTTTTCCGGCCTCGTCTTCAAATATGCGCAGCCCCAGCAGTTTCTTAACAAACTTGTCTGCAATTTCCTCTGTATCTTCCTGTCCGACACCAATAAAGACCAGAAAACCTTTATCTATCTTTCCTGTTATCTCTCCGTCAACTCTGACCGATGCCTCACTGACTCTCTGTATTACAAATTTCATATCAACACTCCTTGTTCTTTCAGACTGCATAGGCTATTGTACGCTATTCTGCCGGGAGTGTCAACATAGGAGAAAGCAGGACTACCGCCGGCCTGCCGGCGAAATCCGGGGCAGCAGATATTCCGCAGGCAGGTCGGCAGGTTTTGTGCCGCCTTTTAGCAAAAGGCGTTTTCCATCGATAGGAAAGGATCAGCGCAGATCGAACTCGGGATTGATCGCATAGAAATTTTTTGAATCCAGATTATCCTGGACGATGCGTAAAGCTTCGCCGAATCTTTGATAATGCACGATTTCTCTTTCCCGTAAAAACCGTATCGGTTCAATGACATCCGGATCGTCCACCATTCTCAGAATGTTATCGTAGGTGGTACGAGCCTTTTGTTCGGCACTCAGATCTTCGCTGAGATCTGTAATGGCATCACCCTTGGACGCAAAGCAGAGCGCGTCAAACGGAAAACCTGCCGCGGCCTGTGCGTAAACGCCCGCCGTATGGTCAACAAAATAGTCCTGGAATCCCGCTTCCTTGATCTGTTCCATGGTCATATTCCTTGTCAGCTGATGGACGATAGCCGCAACCATTTCAAAATGTCCAAGCTCCTCGCTGCCCACGTCAGTAAGCACGGCAGCCACCTTCCGATACGGCATGGAATAGCGCTGGGTAAGGTAACGAAGCGAAGCGCCGATCTCCCCATCCGGACCTCCGTACTGACTGATTATAAATTTCGCCATTGCCGGATTCGGATTTTTTATCTTCACCGGGTACTGCAGTTTTTTCTCATAGGTCCACATACTAATCCTCCATTTCCCACGGCCAAGGTGTCTCTACCCAGGTCCAGCCTTTTTCTGTATCAGAATCTCCTGCCGTCAGCGGGCCGAACTGATCCTCATATACCTCGACAGCTTCCAGGTATCGCTTCATCGTATCGCTGTAAAAGGTCAGCGCAGCCCGGTTTGTCGGATGCGTATCCAGAAAAAGCCCGGTATCGTCCAGGGCAAAGCTGTACATCTGCACATTTCGCAGTGCCTCTTCTCTCGTCATCGCTTCATCCCTCCCTGATAACCTTTGAACGGCAGATCCAGATCCGGGAAAATGGTTCCGGACTGAAACCCTTTTTCATAATCATACGGCTGCTGCCATTTCTGCCAGGGAACATAAGCCATGGCTACCACCATAGTCTGCTGCGGCGGCTGCGGCATTCCCCCATCCGGCTGCGGCGGCTGTGGCGGCTGCGGCCGGAGCTCTACATCACAGCAGGGCGGCGCCGGCATCTCATCCGTCAGATCCCCAAGGATAATCGGCATACCGACATAAGGCTCTTTTCTATCCAAAAATAAAAACCCCTTTCACAGTAAGATACCTTATACTATGAAAGAGGGTCTATAAACGTGACAGAAACAGATCTGCGGCAGATCATTTTTCCTCTTCTTTCTCCGAAGCCGCCAGCGCAAGAAGCTTCTTGCAGGCCAGCATCTGCGCGTAGCTGGAAACCGCCATCCGCAGAGCCAGCTGCATGAGCTGCGAATCGTCTGCGTTTTCGTCGATCTCCTCCGCCGTCTTGCTGAACTCCTCATCCAGGATTTCTGTATAATGGCGGTAAAACTCCTCTATACTGCAGTTTTCCATCTGCTGTCTGAGGAGCTGCCCCGTTTCACTGACGCTGAGCACCTGTTTCAGCAGACATATGGCGGTCAGATAACCGATATGTTCCCGATTGTATTTTTTCCCCCTGGCGCGGGGAAGAAGGCCGCTTTTGATGTAATTGTTGATCATAGCGGAAGTCAGATTCTCTTCACCGTCTAACTCCAGTCCGATATGCTGCCTCGTCATATAGCTGATCACCTGATCCATATACAACTCGATATCCGGGATCAGATCCCACTGTTCGGGTCGGGTATGATTCAGCTTGTCCTTAAATTCGTCAAGAGCTTTCATGTGCACCTCTCTTTCCCTTTCTCACAGAATAGTATAAGTCAGTTCCACCCTTTTTTCAATCGCTTATTGACATTTTTAAAGCCACGTAATATAATATCGCATATTATATTACGTGGCTTTGTTTTTCCTCGTATTTCGATAGACTCGTCGGCTGACTACATGCCCAATTTCTCCAGAGAAGCAAATTGATACTCTTCTTCTTTCCATCTGGTTATTAATTCCTGGAGAATGCGGGCATTGGTTTTTGAAGTGGAATGCAAAAGGATCACCGCTCCGTTGTGGGTGCGGGGCAGCAGCTTTTCCAAAGCCTCTTCCCGCGTCGGCTGTTGATCCGCATACCAGTCCACGTATGCCAGGCTCCAGAATACCGTCGTATAGCCCAGTTCATCAGCCTGCTTCAGATTGGTAAAGCTGAACTTTCCCTGTGGCGGACGATAAAACTTCTTCATCGCTTTTCCTGTCGCCTCTTTGTATAGATCCTCCACCTGGCGAAGCTCTTCTGCAAACGCCTCCTTGTCCGCTATTGCTGACATATCCGGGTGAGACATCGTATGATTTCCTACAATATGCCCCTCTCGTTCCATCCGCCTGATCAGCTCCGGATTCTCCCGAATATAGGTACCGACTACAAAAAAAGCGGCCGATACATCCTCTTTCTGTAAAACGTCCAGTATCTCCTCCATATACCCGTTTTCATAACCTGCGTCAAAGGTCAGATAGAGGATCTTTTTCTTTTCACTTCCACAGTAAAAGGCGTTGTATGTTTTCAGTTCGTCAGGATCTGCATTTCCTGCCGGCCTCTTTCCTTCCTGCTGAAACGACAGCCCCCAGTTGACCGGCTCACTGGCTGCGGGCTGTGAAACGGCCTGACCGCCGCGTTCTTTTGCCGCCGTGCCCGGAAAGACCGCCCTGAAGCCTGCCGCTGCGCCAATGACCAGCGCCGCCGTAAGCACGCCGGCACTCATTTTTTTCAATCTGCTCTTGTTCCAATCGATAAACATATTAGACCATATGCAGCAGAGAGGCGGTTTATACCTCTGTTCTGCAGAAAAGACAGAATATGCCTCTTCTCAAGAACCGGGGCACTCAGCCGCAGCCATATAAAATACGTCGAAACCGGCCGGTTTATCTCCGCAGCAGATCGTTTACCACATAACCGGCAATCAGAAGCCCTGCCGCCGACGGTACAAAGCTGATGCTTCCCGGGGTGCGGCTTCCGTTTTTTACCGGTTCTTCCCGGGAAAAAAGTACGGGAATACCGCTGATTTCCCGTTGCCGGAGCTCTCGCCGCATGACCCTGGCCAGCGGACAGACGCTGGTCTTTTCGATGGGTGCGATCTCAAAACGCGAAGGATCCAGCTTGTTTCCGGTTCCCATAGACGAAATAACGGGAACCCCTTCCTGCACACTTTTCTCGATGATCGCAAGCTTAGCCGAAACCATGTCCACCGCATCTATAACATAATCATATTCCGCAAACCGGAACCGGGAACAAACTTCCTCATCCTCCGGCAGGTAAAAACAGCAGGCATCCTTTACCCTGCAATTCGGATTGATGGAAAGGATCCGCTCCTTCATCACCTCGGTCTTCGGCCGTCCCACCGTCTGGCTGGTCGCGATGATCTGCCGGTTGATATTGCTCTCCGATACCGTATCCCCATCTACGATGCCCAGGCAGCCGACTCCGGCTCTGGCCAGCGCCTCCGTCACATAGCCGCCGACGCCGCCGATGCCGAAGACCAGTACTGCAGAATGCGCAAGCTTCTCCACGCCGGTCTTTCCGATCAGCAGCTCGGTTCTTTCTGTTCTGCTCACCGTTTCATCCCTCCGATCACCTTATAGATCACATCACTGCTGTATCCTTTCGTCTGCAGACGTCTGGCAATCCTGCCCCTCACTCTTTCCGGAACCGGCTCATCCTCCCCGATCTCCGACAGGCGGAGAATTTTTTCGGCTTCGATCCAGGCACGTTCTTCTTCGCTGCCGGCCGGTTCGTACTCCTCAAAGGCGATTTCTATAGTCTGCGGGTCTACGCCTTTTTCCTGAAGTTCCGCAAATACCCGTCTTTTTCCCTTTCCCCTGCCGAAAGCATAGTCAAAATACGCCAGACAATAACGGCTGTCGTCCAGATAACCGTATTCAATAAAATCCGCTAATAAGGCGCTGATTTCCTCCTCCGGGAAATTCTTTCGCAAAAGATA
>CALXJA010000179.1 GCA_944388465.1 uncultured Emergencia sp. | reverse complement strand
GAAAGGGACACCCTTATCTGTGATGCGGATGGCTTTGCGCAGTCGAAACCACTCCCGTACGGGCGGTATATCTGCAAACAAATCGCCGGCGCCCAGGGCACGGAGTTCATGCCTGACTTTACCGTTTTTGTCAGCGAGGACGGGGAAATTTACAAATACCTGATCAACAACGCGCCGTTTACTTCGTATTTGAAGATCGTCAAGGTGGACAGCGAGACGGGCAATACCATCCCATACGAAGGCGCGGCGTTCCAGATCTATGATGAAAACGGGCAGCGCGTTGTAATGAAGTACACCTATCCCACGTTGACCGAAGTGGATACGTTCTATACCTCGTCGGAGGGCTACCTTATCACCCCGGAACGGCTCTATCCTGGAAACTACTACCTGCACGAGGTACAGGCACCCTATGGATATGTCTTAAATGAAGAGCCGATTCCATTCACGATTGACGACGAGTTTGCGGACTATTCCGAAGGCGTGACAGTGGTGGCGGTGGAGGTTCCCAATGCTCCGCAGAAGGGAATCATATCCATCAAGAAGACCGGGGAGGTCTTTGAAAGCGTTGCGCAAAATGGCGAAACCTATCTGCCGGTTTATTCGGTGAAAGGGCTTACCGACGTACCGTTTAACGTGATCGCAGATGAAAATATCACGACGCCGGATGGAAGTTTGAGATATGCAAAGGGCACCATTGTGGATACGATCATTACCTCAGAAACCGGAGAGGGCCAGTCGAAACCCTTGTATCTGGGGCGATACCGAATCGAGGAAGCGGAAAGTGTTCATGGGATGCTGCTTGCAGAACCTCAGATTGTGGAATTGGTCTATGACGGCCAGTTCGTGGAGTTGACCGAAGCCTCCTCTTCGTTCTATAACGAACGCCAGAAGGTTTCCATCGAATTGGAAAAGGTCATTGAGCAGGATGAAACTTTTGGCATCGGAGTGAATGGCGAAGAGGTCAATATCACCTTTGGACTGTTTGCCGACGAGGACATTGTGGCTGTGGACGGCAGTATGATTCCGAAAGATGGGCTGCTGGAAGTCATCCGGGTGGCGCAGAGCGGAAAGTTCAGCTTTACAGTGGACGCGCCCCTTGGCTCCTATTATGTAAAAGAGCTCACAACTGCAGGGTCGGAATATATTCTGGATGATACGAAATACCCGGTAGTGTTTGAATACCAGGGACCGGAGGTTCCGGTTGTGCAGGTCAAGGTCAATGATGGAGAGCCGCTGGTGAACCGGATTCTTTACGGCTCCATCGAAGGACTGAAAATCGATGAAGAGAAAACGCCTCTTGGCGGTGCGCTGATTGGCCTGTTCTTCCCGAATGAAACGGAATTTACGAAAGAGAACGCGATCCTGACGGATATCTCGAAGCCGGATGGCTTCTTTGAATTTGAGAAGGTGGCGGCGGGGCACTGGATTGTAGCGGAGATTGAGCAGCCCCAAGGCTTCATTTTGTCCCTTGACATTCATCATGTGTATATCAACACAGATGGAGTGGTCATCTCGATCACCATGGAAAACGAGCGTATCCGCGGCAATGTCCAGCTGACAAAATATGATGAAGATTATCCGGACAACAAACTGGAGGGCGCTGAATTTAAGGTGTATACGGACGTCAATGGAAACGGCGAGTTGGACGAGGAGGACATCTTCCTTTCCGTAATGGATGAAGTGGAGGCAGGCATTTATGAGCTGAAAGGTCTGATAGGCCAGTCCTACCTGTTGTTTGAATCCAAGGCTCCCGAAGGGTTTGAACTGGATGAAACAGTCTATTCATTTGCCATTGACGAGCACGGGGAAACGGTCGTCATTGAAAATGAGGCTGGCGTTGGATTTATGAATAAAGCGCAGAAGGGAAGCCTGGTCATTGAAAAGACTTCCGAGGACCAGGTGCTGGAAGGCTTTGAGTTCCTTGTAGAGGGAACGGATTTCCTTGGTAATGCGTATCAGGAGATCTTTAAAACCGATGCGGAAGGCAGGATTGAGATCGCACTCCGGCCCGGACAGTATACCGTAAGCGAAAAGGGGTCGGAAGAAACCGTCCGGTATGTATTGCCGGACGCGCAGACGGTAGAAATCAAGGCGGGCGAGGAAAGCAGCTTGAAGTTTGAAAATCTGCTCAAGACCGGTTCCATCCGGTTTATGAAGATTGACCAGGTGACGGGAGAACCGCTGGCCGGCGTCCTGTTCCGGATTTATGATGCGGACGAGAATGTCATTGCCGAAGGGAAGACCGGCCGGGATGGTATCGTGCAATTTGACGGGTTAAAATTTGGCGTCCATTTCTGGCAGGAGGCTGAGCCAATTTTCGGATACCGGGGAGATACTTCGCTGCATGAGTTTGAAATCGTGGAGCATGAGCAGCTGATCACCATAACCGTTGCCAATGAGCCGGTGACGGACGTTCCGAAGACAGGCGATACATCCAATATGGCGCTTTGGCTGTCTTTGCTCGGACTTTCTTCTGCCGGCGCAGCCGGTGCGGCAGTCTTAAGCAGACGGAAAAGGAAAGAAAAATAGCAGTCAATAGCCAAGTGGCCGCCGGGGTATTTACCGCCCCGGCGGCAGAAAGGAGGGATGCGTTTGATTGTACTGTTTGTGATTCTGGATATCCTTATTTTTTCCCTGGTGATAATCGCAGTATTTTTCTTGGTACGGAAAATTATGGAGATCCGTGAGAAGGAGAAGCCCCCGATTGAAAATGATCTGGAAGAGTTTCGCAATGAGGAGCTGTATGAGGAAAGCCGGGAAAAGATGAGGCAGTATGCCCATATCGAGGAAATGGTTCGTCAGGAGCCTCCCGGTCATGGCGGGAAGGAAGGTGATGTGTAAATGCTGGAGAGCTGGATTCTCTCTGGGCTGAATCTGTGGATTCTGTTTGGCCTGTTCGTAGCACTGACAGGGATCGTGCTGATTATCTGCCTGTCGCCCTCAAGAAGGACAGGAGGCAGCTTTTTCAGGAGATATTTCTGGGTGATTCTGTCCGAAGTCATTATTATCGTGGGAATAATCCTGCTTATCATCGGTATTGTAAAGGCGTGGCCGATGTTGATATAGATTTTTCTTTCTTAAGACCCTGAATACATTGGCACGGACAGGCAAGAATGCACCACGCCGCATTCTTGCCTGCCCCTTATATAAGGATGTCTTGCTTTTTTCTTGAAAAAAATACGGTCCTTCGCCATATTGCCAGCACACATTTGAAAGAGCTTCTGGAGGAATGGAAGTCTGAAAATGATGAATTGGAAAGGACGGTAAAAAAATGAGCAAGAAAAACCAAAGAGAAAAGGTCCGGAAGAACGGATAAATCGAACAGCAGGACGGAGAAAAGGATTATAAGGAAATCCTTGTGGAACAGTACGATAAGGGCTTACTTCCAACCATAACCCGAGAACAGGATTTTTGCTTTGACTGTGTGCAGTGCGGTGAATGTTGTAGAAACCGAGAGGACATTCTTTTAAATCCTTTAGATGTTTTCCGCCTTTGCAGAAAACTGAAGCTGTCGGCCGAAGAATTTATAGACAAATACGGGGAGCTGTATATGGGGTATTCTTCCAAAATGCCAGTATTGAGGATGGCCTATCGAACCAAGTACGGGGTAAATGGAATTTCGGAAGGTACAAGATGCCCGTTCCTGGGCAGTAAAGACGGGCTTTTCTATTGCCGGGTTCATGATTCCAAGCCCTTTGTGTGCAGAAGCTTCCCTTTAGGCCGAGTCCGGAAGAATATGGAGGAAGAACAATATATTTTGCAGGTAGATGGTACTTGCAAAGGCAGAGCACAGGCGGAGAGACAACAGGTTTATCAGAATGTGGAAGCCTGGATGGGCGGCAAGGAAAAAGTAGACCTGCAGGAACAGTATTCAGCGATTTTTGATGAGTTGATGCACGATATTAGGGGATGGATCAATCTGGATAAGCTGGCGGACTATCAAGGCGGGAACAGTGCGGAATATGCCAGTTGGTTTGCGCTCGTGAGTTTTCTCATGTACGGAAATTATGATTTTGAAAAATCGGATGAGGAGATGCTTCAGGAAAATGTCCACGGCATCCAAAAAGTCTGTGAAGAAACAGTTAAGATGTGTAACGGCCGTATCGATTTACGGCCCAGAAAATAACCGCCGCTTCGGCGGCGCTACATAGCTCTTGCCAGAGGGATGACGGCCGTGATGAATGCGGCAGGGGCGATTTTATTTATCTGGAAGGAGTTTCATCAAATGGCGAGGGAAAATACCATCATGTTGGTGGGAGAGGTCAGTAAGGCGCCGACCGTATTTTATAACGAGGTGCATCAAAATTTCCGAATGGCGTTTGCCGTCAAAACGGTCCGCCGAAATGGACGGATTGATTATCCCCGGGTAAATGTATACGGCCTTACAGAGCAAGAAGCAAAAGAGTATTTTGGCAAGTTGAAGGTCGGAGTTTTCCTTATGGTCCGCGGGATGATTACAACAAAGCTGGTTCCCAGAAAATTCAAGTGCGAGAAATGTGGCGTGATTTCAGAAGCGGAGTCTTTGATTACAGAGGTCATCAGTTATGGAAAACCAGTCTGCCTGGAGGGAAAGTATGAAGCTGCGCAGATTGCGGAATTTGCCAACAATTTAAGCGTGATCGGTACCGTCTGCACGGATGTGATCGGACGGGACAGTGGCAGCGGCGTATCCCTGACCCAGTATCAGCTTGCGATCAATCGCAAATACCGGGTAGCGGAGCACGAAGGAGTCATCAAAAGCGACTATCCGTGGATAAAATCCTTTGGCAATCAGGCAGAAGAGGATTTAAAAAGGCTGCGAAAATCTTCCAAGGTATATATTTCCGGTGCGCTGCAGACCAGGGAAATGTCCAAGTTCTTGATCTGTGAGCATTGTTCTTCCCGTATGGATTATACGGAATCGGTCGCGGAGATTGTCCCCCAGGATGTGGAGTATCTGGTCAACTGCGTCTTTGAGGAACAGGCCGGGAAGGACGGTGAGGCATGAAAAAAGGGTGGGACATTGAAAAAATTGACCTTACGCCTCCAGAGGCTCCCAAACCGGACGAAGTACCAAAGGGAAGAATGCAGCGCCTGAGAGGGCGGTGAAAAAACATTGGCTGAAAACCTTACTGATCGTGGTCTGCCTGTATGTGGCTTTCGTTATTTTCGGAATGCTGAGTACCGGATATTACATCGACGATAATGGTTATCGCCAACCGATTGAAGTAACCTTTTCCTATCTGGAAGACCGGGAGGATTATCAGAAATTAAAGGAACAGTATGACAATATCTGCAGCTTAATGGTGGACATCACTATTGTTGATATTCATCTCTCCAACGAGGAGTACACAGATTTAGAAGCCGTAACCTACTATCAGGATCTGCTAAATGAACGGGTAGACGTTATGATTCCGAAAATTACGGCGCTGGAGGTGGGGGAGGAACAGGCGGTGATTCAGGAATCCTTACAGACCCTGCTCTCCAATGATGTGGCAATCTATCTGCAGAAAATGATAGAAGGACTCCGTTCCGGAAACAGCGCATCGATTGAATCGGCGCTGACCTGGCGAGATAAGGCATTTTCCTCATTTGAAGCCCTGAGAGGAGATATGGCGAATTTCGCCAGGCGCGTCAAAATGGATTATCAAAGTATTGAAAACTGGAGCTTGAACGGCGCGGTATTGGAGAAGGACGGTACGGCTCAGTTAAAACAGGAAAATTGATGGAACTTTGGAAGCGGGGAGGTGATGTGCAGTGCCGAAGAGCGCCAGAGAGTTGGAACTGATTATCATGCGGCTGAAAAGCCAGATTGAAGCGAAAAACGAGCAGATAGAAAAGACGAACCAGTATATCCAGGAGGCAACGGATCAAACCCAGAAAATCATTGTCCGGTTCCGGGCCTTTTGCGCAAAGATTCTGGAAAACGAGTTGGCATACAGCAGGATTACCACCCGGGAGCTGGAGACCATGCCGCTGGAAGAACTGCTTGCCAGGGCGGAAGTAATGCACAGACAGGGACAGATAAAGTCCAGGGAAATCTACGAGACGATGAAGCGTAAGCTGATGGATAAAAACACGGTGATCACCGGGCTTACTGACCAGGTTACGCAGCTGAAGGTGATGCTGGACAATGCGGCGGATATTTTTTCCGGAAATGAGAATGAACCGGATCCTGATACGGACCGGACAGCAGCCTATCTTTTGGATACGGATGCATCGGTGGACGATGTGCGGCCTGCAATTTCAGAAGCCGAGGATCTTGAAGAGGGGGAAAAGGTTTTTGATGTTACGAAGAGCTTGACGATAGAGACGAAGAACATTTCCCAATCGAAGACCGTCCCTAAAGCGGATACCAGTTATCAAGTTGTGGATATCGGGGCTTTAAAATCGGCGATGACGCCGGTCATGTGGCTTTATGTGCAGGTAGTAGGGGATACGGGCTTTACGGAATATGCGGAAATCCGTGGGGAAATCATCAAAAGGTCTCAGAAAAAGCCCAGTGATTCCACGGTATACAATGCACATAATAGTCTTCTTTCCTCCGGGCTCATCACAGCGCAAAAAATTTTGTGCGGCAATCGGTGGTTTTTAGGGGTAGAGCTAACCCAGACCGGCACACAGATTTATGCGGAACAGTTTGGTAAAGCTCCGGTGGAATCGGAGATGCGCCGGCTGATACGGGAGCATGACAATGTAAATCATGGTTATGCCATCAAGGATGTAGCGAGAATATTGGAGGACAGTGGAAAATATAAATCGGTTTCTGCCAGACGCAGGGCCAATACGATTGCTTTGGGAGAAAACCGGCGCTGTATTCCGGATATCGTGTGCTGTGGCGATGGCGTCATTGATTATTTTGAAGTGGACTGCGGGAACCATCTGCAGTCCGATTTTAACGACAAGTGCAACAAACTGAAGTCTATCACGAAAAATCTGCATTTTATTGCCCCTACCCGGGACGACATGATGGATAAACTCAAGCCGCAGATTGAAAAGTGGATTTCCGCATGCGGTGGTCCTTATGCGCTGGCACAGTCCGGAATTACTGTGTATCTGACCAGTATCCATGATTTCAGCGCCGGAAAGTGGGCCTATATCTATAACATGGAAGGCGAGGAGCCGGTCTGCCTGATCCGGTTCAGGCGGAAATCCGGAACACCTGCCGGAAAGGAGTAGTATGTTAGAATTTTTTGAAGCTTTTTTTCTTTTCAATAAGAACGGATTTTTGGAAATTGTGTTCTTCCTATGGCGGAACATCTGGATGATCGCAGGGTTATTATCTATTGGATATATCTACCTGGCCGAACAGCTTGCGACGAAGTCAAATGAAATTACGAATGAGCGCCAGATACTTTGATGTTCTCCTAATATAATTTCTTGATTGCAAAGGAGCGTGAGTTTATGCGAAAAAAGCATCTTGTACCCCGCAGCGACGGCGAGCTGATGTATTCAACTCCGCCCACATTGCGCAGGTACCTGCCAATGTTTTTAAACCTTGCGGTGTACATGGTAACATTTGTGCTGTGGCTGTATCTGGATACGGCTTACTATGGCTTCGGCCATAAAATTATTACCCCGCTGACCGGGAGTATGTGGATTGTAGGGGCAGTTTTTGCTCTGCTCCTGCCAAGCCAGCGGGAAGAGATCATCCGGCACACGAAATGGTTTATTCTAGGGTATCTTGGTATCCTGTTTGTTTACCGCTATGTAATCATTGCCGTATCGGGCGTATCGGCGGATAACCTGACGGCAGCTTTTAATCAGGCGGTTGCGGCGTCTTCGGCTACGGCGGTCATTGGCTGGCTTCAAAATCTGCTTTGGATCATTGCCATCACTTACCCGATTGCCTACTTCATCTTCCAGGCCAAGAAAATCCCGCAGTTCTTTGGGACACGGTCGAAGCGGCGTGCGATCCGTGACATCCGGGATATTCGGGATAATACCAAACCCTATTAAAGCACAGGAAGGAGTGATGTGATTTGATCAATCTTCCGAGAATTTTGAGGAAATCAAAACCCGGAAATGATGACGATCTGAAGATAATCAGAAACTGGAAGGAATATACCCCGGATCGGAAAAACATGACATACCTGATGTTTGAATTGGAAATGCACGAGCCGGGCGGCCAGAGCCTTCATTTTTATAAAGCGATCAAACTGGCCCGGATCATCCGGCATCCCAAAAACGCCAAGCAGAGCGAGTCTTTCATGTCCATGCACAGCCAGGTGCTTGCGCCGGTCTGGGAACGGAATATCAAGCTGCTTCCCCAGAACGCCAATCCCTTGCATCCTGCCCCCCTTGGCCTGATGTATATGTATGGCGTCC
>CALXJA010000178.1 GCA_944388465.1 uncultured Emergencia sp. | reverse complement strand
GTAACGCCATAACTCACCTCATTGAAAAAAATTACGGAATTATTATAGCATAAAGGGAAAATTTTGCATCCTGTTTTTCGTCACAAATCGTTATGAAAGACGATCTCCGGCATCCGCCCTTCTGCCTTTGCGGCTCCCCTGCCGGTATCCGCTGCAAGTCCGCTCCATGCCGGCCGATAATTTTTCATTGTACTTTTTTTGAAAATAAGGCATAATATACATGTGCTGAAACAGCGGCCGCGGTTCCTTCGCGGCTGAAATCACAGATACAAAGGGGAAAAGGTAATGATATTGAGGATTTATACGGATGGCGCCTGCTCCGGCAATCAGAGCAGCCGTAATTTCGGTGGCTGGGGAGCCATACTGGAATACGGAGAGCACCGCAAAGAACTCTTCGGCGGCATGCCGGATACGACCAACAATCGTATGGAGCTGACTGCGGTCATCGAAGCCTTTAAGGCGCTCAACCGCGGCGGACAGACCATTGAGGTCTTTTCCGACAGCGCCTATGTATCCAACTGCTTCCGCGAAAAATGGTACGAAAGCTGGGAAAAAAACAGATGGCGCAATGCAGCAAAAAAATCTGTCGAAAATCAGGAATTGTGGAAAGAGCTTCTTTCCCTGGTCAGACAGCACCAGACGACCTTTTACCGGGTCAAAGGTCATGTGAATCTGACCGGCAGATCCACCAACTTCGACGCAGTTTACGAAAAATTCGTCAGCTGGAACGGCGCTCGTTTCAGTTTTGAGGATTTTAAATATATCACTGCCATGAACAATCGTGCTGATGAACTGGCAAATATGGGAATAAAACAAGCAAAAGGAGAACTATAACATGGAAAGAATAATCGGTACTGTATCCCGGGGTCTGCGCGCTCCTATCATCCGGGAGGGCGACGATCTCTCACAGATCGTAGTAGACACCGTAATGGCGGCGGTCGACGCCGGCGAATTCACCGTGCAGGACAGAGACATCCTGGCGGTCACAGAATCCATTCTGGCCAGATCCCAGGCCAACTATGCATCCAAGGAGCAGATCGCTCAGGATATCCGGAAAAAATTAGGAGGAAAAACCATCGGCGTAATTTTCCCGATCCTGAGCCGCAACCGCTTCGCTATCTGTCTGCGGGGCATCGCCAGAGGCGCGGAAAAAGTCGTGCTGATGCTCAGCTATCCTTCTGACGAGGTCGGAAATCACCTGGTCGATATCGACCTACTGGATGAAAAAGGCGTTAATCCTTATACGGATGTCCTGACGCAGGAGCAGTTCGAATCGATGTTCGGGAAATCCAGACATACCTTTACCGGCATGGATTATGTGAACTATTATAAGGATATCATCGAAGAAGAGGGTGCGGAAGCCGAGGTCATCTTTTCCAACAATCCGCGTACCATTCTCAGCTATGCCGAGAATGTGCTGACCTGCGACATCCACACCAGAGCCAGAACCAAGAGACTGCTCAAAGCCGCCGGTGCAAAAACCGTATTGGGACTGGACGATATTCTGACCGAAAGTATTGACGGCAGCGGCTACAACGACCAGTACGGCCTGCTGGGATCCAACAAGGCTACAGAGGACACGGTCAAACTGTTCCCGATCCACTGCCAGGAATTCGTAGAGACCCTGCAGAAAAAGATCAATATCCTGACCGGCAAAACCATCGAGGTCATGGTTTACGGCGACGGCGCATTTAAAGACCCTGTGGGCAAGATCTGGGAACTGGCTGATCCTGTAGTTTCCCCAGGCTACACAAAAGGTCTCGACGGCACGCCTAACGAGGTCAAGCTGAAATATCTGGCGGACAACGATTTTGCCGATCTCAGGGGCGAGGAGCTGAAAGCCGCCATCAGCAAATACATAACGGAAAAAGATGAACAGCTGGGAGACGCCATGGTTGCCCAGGGCACCACACCGCGCCGGCTCACGGATCTGATCGGTTCACTGTGCGATCTGACCAGCGGCAGCGGCGACAAAGGCACGCCGTTCATCTACATTCAGGGCTATTTCGATAACTACACAAAATAAAAAGCGAAAAAAGTTACAGCGCCAAAGTTAGCAAAAACCGTTACGATCGTTTGAATCTCCATGATCGTAACGGTTTTTTCTTGTTTGAAACAGGATACGGGTCATAGCACCGGGAGGGTCGGTAAAAACCGCATAAAAAGCAACGTTGACAAAATTCCATCTTCCCTGTTTTCCGTCAACATGGTCATTCCTCGACGGTTTCCCCTTCCGCCACGGTCACCGCCGGCCCGATCAGCCGCAGCTCCGTGATGCGGTTTTCCTCTTTTTTTATTTCTATCGAGAGCATTCCGCCCGCTGTCTCCACCTCGACGGGATTCTCTCGGCACCGTCCCTGCAGATGCAGCACGGCAGCAAGACAGCCGGTTCCCGTGCCGCAGGCCAGCGTAAAATCTTCTACGCCCCGTTCAAAGGCTCGCTCAAAAATTGTCCCGTCTTTCTCGATGTCGTCAAAATTAACGTTGGCGCCTTTGGGCAGCTGCGGATGACGGCGAAGCGCACTGCCCTCGCAGCGCAGCCTCCCGGCTTCTGCACTGCGCAGTCCCAGATATGGCACCACCAGATGCGGAAGTCCCGGATCGCCCAGCTCTGCATAACTGCAGGAAAACCGTCTGCCGGCCGCGGAAAGCTGCAGATCCAGACACAGCTTCGTGATCGTATTGAGTTTTACCGCATACACATCCCGGGAAAGCCGCTCTGCTTCTACAAGTCCTGCCGTAGTCTCCACCATCCCTTTGCTTGCAGAGAGGCCGTGATCGTACCCGTACCGGGCAATACACCTGGCTCCGTTTCCGCACATCTCTCCTTTGCTGCCGTCAGCATTGAAAAACGCCATACAAAAGTCGCCGGAGCCCTGCGCCCTTTCCACAGCCATCAGAC
>CALXJA010000177.1 GCA_944388465.1 uncultured Emergencia sp. | reverse complement strand
CGCTGGTAAAGGAAAAGTTCAGCTTTTTTCCCGTATACTTTTCTATCCATGCCGGAAGTTTGACGGTGCCGATATCCTCGCACTGCCGGTGATGCGTGCATCCCTCAGAGATCAGGATGTTATCGCCGGGCTTCAGCTCCTGCAGTTTTTTCGCGCCGCGGACAGCGGCGGAAAGGATGCCTTTGAAACGGGCAAACAGGATAGAAAAGGAGGTAAGCGGTACGTCTTCCGGTACGATTTCCTTGACCTGGCCGAATACCTGACTGTCGGTGATGACCAGTGCAGGCGGCTGTTTCAGGATATCGAGACAACCTCTGAGCTGGGGAACCTGAGTGACCATGCAGCTGCAGCTTCCATCCAGAAGATTACGGATAGTCTGCACCTGAGGCAGGATCAGGCGTCCCTGAGGAGCAGAGGCATCGATGGGAGTAACCAGAATGACAAGATCTCCCGGAGAAAGACGGTCAGTGATCAGCTGGCGAACCTGCTGCAGAGGTTTGGCCAGCTGTCCCAGCCGTGTTTTTAACTCTTCGATGCCCTGACCGGTAAGCGCGCTGACCAGGACGCAGGGAATCGAAGGATCTTCCTGCCTCCTGGTATCTGCGTCAGAGGTGAGGGATTCCATATCCAGATCGACCTTGTTCATGGCGACGATAAAGGGTATTTTTCTTGCCCGGAACTGTTCGATCAGCTGCAGGTCTTCTTCTGACAGACCGATGAAATGGTCGATGACCAGGACGGCAATATCGGTTTGCCGAAGCGTCTGCAGGGTTTTCTCTATGCGTTTTTCTCCAACGGTTCCGCTGTCGTCGATGCCCGGCGTATCGATGATAAGGACAGGTCCCAGAGGAAGAAGCTCCATGGCTTTTTTAACCGGGTCGGTGGTGGTGCCTTTGACCTCGGAAACGATGGAAAGCTCCTGTCCGGTCACTGCGTTGACGACGCTGGATTTGCCCGCGTTTCTGCGGCCGAAAAAACTGATGTGCAGCCGGTTTGCAGAAGGGGTCTTGTTAAAATCTGAAGTCTCTTTTTCCATGTTCAATCTCCTTGATATAATCGGCGGCGATCTGACGAACTTTATCCTTCGGGATATTCTGCAGTTCGCGGGCGATCAGAGCCTCACCGATTTCACGGGTCTTCGGGGTGGCGTAATCCACCAGATATTCTTTTAATGTCATCAGTGCGTTTGGATGGCAGCAGTTGAGGATCTGTCCGCTCTTGCAGAGACTCATGAAACGGTCGCCTGTGCGGCCTTCACGATAGCATGCGGTACAGAAGCTCGGGATATAGTCCATATCCATTAACCAGCGGACGACTTCATCAAGGGTGCGTTTATCGTCCGTTTCAAACTGTGCGGAATTTTCATCTTCGTCTTCTGGCTCGTCATAGCCGCCTACGCTGGTTTTGGAAGCACCGCTGATCTGGGAAATGCCCAGATGCAGAGCTCTTGCCCGCATGGCCTGGCTTTCTCTGGTGGACATGATCATGCCGGTATATGGTACGGCGATGCGGATGATCGCAATGATCTTTGCAAAAAGGTCATCGGTAATGCCGCCGTCGACGCCGCCGTCAAAATCGGACGGATCAACATCGTCAGCCGGACGTACACGGGGAACACTGATGGTATGCGGCCCTACACCGTGAACGGCTTCCAGATGCTCGGCGTGCATCAGCAGTCCGGCGAGTTCATAGCGGTACAGATCCAGACCGAAAAGCACGCCGAGACCGACGTCGTCGATGCCGGCATCCATGGCTCTGTCCATCGCTTCCGTGTGCCAGGCGTAATTGTGTTTCGGTCCGGTCGGATGGAGCTTTTCGTAGCTGTCCTTGTGATAGGTTTCCTGGAAAAGGATATAGGTGCCGATACCGGCGTCTTTGAGCATTTTGTATTCCTCGACGGTTGTAGCGGCGATATTTACGTTTACTCTGCGGATCGCACCGTTTTTATGATTGATGGAATATACCGTTTTGATACATTCCAGTATGTATTCGATAGGATTGTTGACCGGGTCTTCTCCGGCTTCCAGAGCCAGACGCTTGTGTCCCATATCCTGGAGCGCGATAACTTCTCTGCGGACGTCTTCCTGGGACAGTTTCTTTCTGGCAATATGTTTGTTCTGGTGATGGTATGGACAGTAGACGCAGCCGTTGACACAGTAGTTGGACAGATACAGCGGCGCGAACATGACGATGCGGTTGCCGTAAAAGTCCTTTTTCAGCTGTTCGGCCAGGGCGTAGATCTCTTCGGTCACGGCCTGATCCTCACAGGCCAGGAGCACGGAGGCTTCCCGGTGCGTGATCCCTTTCCGAAGGGCGGCTTTGTCCAGAATCTGACGGATCAGTTCCCGGTTGTCTTTGTTTTCATCTGCGTACTTGAGGGAATCGATGATTTCATCGTGGGAAATAAATTCTTCTGCTTTGCGTGATTTTGGATCGTACATAGTCTTTTCCTTTCTTTCGGGTCAGGCACGGAAATTCCGGACTTTCCCGTTAGTTGATGCAATTTACTCTGACGGATAGTCACCTCGATCGGTAACGATCCGATAGCCGATTTTTTCCATAGAGCGGCGAAGCTGTTCGACGCTTTCTGCCGCCTCCTCTCCGGAGGACAGTTTGTTGTCATAAAGAGAATATTTTTTTCTGACCGATGCCGGAGACAGGTTAGGCATGATGACGTTGGCGCCGGCAAGAATACCTTGCTGCCGTCCGTCGGCTTCTGCTGTCCCCAGCGCGGTGGTTGCCGGAAGCAAAACGCGTGGAAACATAAGCCGAATCATGCTTAGAAGTTTTAATGTCAACGAAGAAGATCCTATATGTTGACTTTCAAAAGGCGTTCCCGAAGCCGGAATGAACGGACCGATACCAACCATTTCCGGCTGCAGACTGTGGATGAACTGCAGGTCTTTGAGGATGCAGTCTGTGGTCTGACCGGGGGAGCCGACCATGAAGCCGCAGCCGGTCTGAAATCCGATTTCTTTCAGATCCCGCAGACAGCGGATCCGGTCTTCAAAGTGCAGATTCTCGGGGTGCAGCCTGCGGTAATGAGAAGGATCTGCCGTTTCATGGCGGAGCAGATAGCGATCTGCGCCTGCGTCAAAAAGTCTCTGGTAGCTTTCCCGGCTCCGCTCGCCGACGGAAAGCGTGACGGCACAGTCGGGATAAGCGCTTTTTATGGCCGAGATCAGGGAGCACAGCCGCTGATCGTTCCAGTAGGGATCCTCGCCGCCTTGCAGAACGAAGGTGCGAAAGCCCAGTGCGTAGCCGGTTCCGCAGCAGGAGAGAATCTGTTCCTCGTTCAGTCTGTATCGGTTGACGTTTTTGCAGCTATTGCGGATACCGCAGTAGAAACAGTCGTTTTTGCAGTAATTGGTAAATTCGATCAGCCCTCGAATATAGATATCGCGGCCGAAGAAACGGTTTCGCACTGCCGACGCCCGTTCGGCAAGGTATGCAGAAAGGGCGGGATCCGACTCGTTGAGGAGAAGGGCAAACTGCTCTTCCGGCAGATCATGATCCTGTTCCAGCTGATCGACTGCAGCCTGCCAGAGCTTACTCATTGGCATAGACGACCTTGCTGCTGATGCCCCCGATTCTGCCGATACGGCCGGAGAGCGCGTTGATTTCATCGGCTGGCGCGTCAATGGCTACACTGATGATATGGATCTTCTTTTCCCGGTAAGGGATACCCTGCCTGCCGATGATATAGTCGGCGTATTCGTGCAGGAGTTTGTTGAGCTGATCGACAGCCTCGGCATTTCTGACAATGACAGCGATCAGTGCGACTCTGCTTTCCATGGTTTCCTTCCTTTCCTACAGTCTGGTTTTATTCTAACATAAAAGACAGGGTATTTATACACGTTTTTTCTGTCAATTAACCGGATAGACAGAGAAGAACGAAATACTTTTGACCGGCGGTGGATTTTGGGGTATACTGAAAAAAACTATTGCCCAGACAACGACCCAGACAATAAGGAGAAAAGAAATGCAAGCAAAAAAAGCGCTGATCGTTATCGACATGCAAAATGATTTTATCACCGGAACACTGGCGAATAAAGAAGCAGAGGCCATTCTGGAAGATGTCGGGAAACAGATCAGAAAGTGTCAGGACGAAGGAACCGCCGTATTTTTTACCCGGGACACGCATGAAGACGATTATCTGCAGACACAGGAAGGCAGAATGCTGCCGGTTCCGCACTGTATCAGAGGGACAGAGGGCTGGCAGATCGCGGAGAGTCTGCGTATTTATGCCAATGAGGAAAATACCTTTGACAAGACCAGCTTTGGTTCGCTGCAGCTGCCGGAGCAGATTCGCAAGGCGATGGGAGGCGTGCCGCAGGAACTTGTGCTTTGTGGTGTGTGCACAGATATCTGCGTGATCTCTAACGGTTTAATTTTAAAGGCAGCGTTTCGGCAGGCCCCTGTTCGCGTGCTGAAAAGCTGCTGTGCCGGTGTGACGCCGCAAAGCCATGAAATTGCCATTGCGGCAATGAAAGCCTGTCAGATCATAATAGAGGAATAAAGGAGTGGAAAAATGTACGAATTTGATGCCAGGAAAGTAAAGGAACAGTTAGTGGAGTGGATCCGTGATTTTTTTGCTTGCAACGGAAAGGATTGCAAAGAGGTGGTGGCCATGAGGGGCGGAAAGGACAGTTCTGTAGTTGCGGCGCTTTGTGCAGAGGCATTGGGAAAGGAACGGGTTTTCGGCGTGCTGCTGCCTAACGGCGAGCAGGCGGATATCGACGCTTCTCATCTGCTGGTTTCGCATCTTGGTATTGATCACGTGACGGTAAATATCCGAGCCGCTTATGAAGGCCTGCTCCATGAACTGGAGGAAAAAATGACGGTTCCCCTGAGCCGGCAGACAACGACCAATCTTCCGGCCAGGCTGCGGATGGCGGCGACTTATGCGGTGGCGCAGTCTGTGAACGGGCGCGTGGCGAATACCTGTAATCTTTCTGAAGACTGGGTAGGTTATTCCACTCGTTACGGCGATGCCGCCGGAGATTTCAGCCCGCTGTCGCATCTGACCGTACAGGAGGTGCGAGCCATAGGAACAGAACTGGGATTGCCGGATAAGCTGGTTTATAAGGTGCCTATCGACGGACTTTCAGGACTGACTGATGAAGAAAATCTGGGATTTACCTATGCGGTTCTGGATAATTATATCCGCACAGGCGTCTGCGAGGATTTGACGGTCAAAGCAGAGATCGACCGCAAGCGGCGAATGAACAAATTCAAGCTGCAGCTGATGCCATCCTTCCCTTACGACGGACCGGTGAAGGCGGAAGACTGCTGAAAAGGCAGTGCCATCCGCCGCTGAGCGGCAGCCGGCCGCAGCTAAAACAGCGCGTTCTTCTGAACTTCTGAACGCAAAGACCTCAGCAGTGAGAGATCTGCGAACAGCTTGCAGATCATTTCCTGTTTTCATCATAAGAACCTGCCTTTCTGCGCATACTGCTTAGGGAAAGGAGTGAAACGGTTTTGCATGAAGAAGGAATCAAGCTGCTCAAAGAGGTGAACTCGGGCTGTAAAAACGCTACAGATAGCTTTGGTCAGGTCAGAGAATTTGTTAAGGACGAAACTTTACTGGCTTTGATTGATGCGTATAACGAGAAGCATGTAAAGATCGGCGATGAGTGCCATCAGCTGCTTAATGATCAGGGAAAAGATGAAAAAGACCCGCCTTCGGTAGCAAAGGCGATGATGTGGGTGACTACCGAGGTGAAGATGCTGGTGGACGATGATGACAGCCATATTGCAGAGCTCCTTGCGGATGGCTGCAACATGGGGATTAAATCGCTCAGCCGATATATCCGGCAATATAAAAAGGCAGGGCAGAGAGAGCTGGCTCTTGCCGGCAGTCTGATCGATCTGGAGTTTGAACTGTACAAAAAGCTTATGGCCTACCTGTAAAGCGGGACTTAGCATGTGGATCTGCGATTTCGCCGGATAGTTTTCCTGCCTGGCATCTGCTGGTATCTTTTGCATCTTCCTGCATTTTCCATGATTCAGTATCACGGTGCGGTCTCTGGATCTGACTGGCCGGAGATGGCCATGTTGACAAAAAACAGTGAAAATGAGATTTCTGTCAACAAAATAACCGAAAAAAAGCGTCGCCGGGCTAAACGTGCGGCAAAATGTTGACCAGAGCAAAGGGGAAACGCGATTTTTGTCAACATTTTTTCCAGAAATTCCCAGATCAGAAGCGGGAGAAGCGGACAATGTTGCCAAATTTCGCTGTTTTTGCGGATTCAGTCAACATTGCTGTTTACGCGATTTTTACTTTATAATCTTATAACCTGCGAAAAAAAGAGAGACTGAACGGAATGGGGAGCGGATTTTCGCTTCGCTGCGGCAGTACAATCTGTGTTCAGTCTCTCTTTGTATTTTAGGCAATGTCAGCGGATCGCCGCTTCCAGAGCCAGTTTCATCATATCGGTAAAGGCGTTTTGTCTTTCTTCCACCGTAGATTTTTCTCCGGTAACAAAATGATCGCTGATGGTCACCATGGCCAGAGCCTGTTTTCCCTGGCAGGCAGCGTTCATGTAAAGTGCGGCGGCTTCCATTTCAACGGCGAGAACATCCATAGAAGCCCACGGCTTCCACCAGTCGTCGCCTAATTCGTAAAAGACGTCGCAGCAAACGGTGTTTCCGGCCTTGAAAGGAATATTGTTTTCTTTTCCGGCTTCGATGACCTTAGTCAGCAGTTCATAGCTGACGGAAGGTGCGTACTGTCCCGGCAGTTTGAAAGCGTGCTGGTAGTTGGAGTCGGTGGAAGAGGCCAGCGTAACGAGAATATCGCCGACTTTGATGGACTCGTGGAAGGCGCCGGCGGTACCGATACGAATGATGTTTTCTACATCGTACTGTGTGTACAGCTCCCAGGAATAGATGCCCATGGACGGCATACCCATTCCGCTTCCCTGAACGGAAACAGGGACACCCCGGTATGTACCGGTATAGCCGTACATGTTACGGATTTCTGAGTAACATACCGGATTTTCCAGGAAATTTTCGGCAATAAATTTTGCACGAAGCGGGTCGCCCGGCATGAGAACGGTTTCGGCAATCTGCCCTTTTTCTGCGCCGATGTGCAGTGACATAAAAACACTTCCTTTCTTTATACTTAATGCAGCCGAATCAGAGATCCGGGCATTTCCAGCATAAATTCCGTCAGGCTGCTCACGCGGTTCGCAGGACGGAATGTTATGAAAAAAACGATGGGAGACACAACCATCGTTTTTGTTTTGCTCGCGCATGTGTATTTAACTTATACACTGGTGGGGACGGGTGAGACTTATTTTGCTGCTTTGGCAGCGTTGAATCTTTTCGTCAGTCGGGAAACTTTTCTGGAAGCAGCCTGCTTTTTGATCGTTCCTTTAGCGGCGGCCTGCATCAGTTTCTTCTCAGCCAGCTTCAGCTTTTCTGCAGCCTGTTCGAAATCACCGGATTCGATTGCGCTGTCAAATGCTTTGAGTACGGTCTTCAGATGTTCCTTTACTCTTCTGTTTCTGGCTGTTTTTCTGTTGATGACTTTGATTCTTTTCTTTGCGGATTTAATGTTTGCCATAATTTTTTCACCCCACTATTAAATTTTTAGCAACTTTTTCGCTAAATTCGCACATTCTATTGTATACGAAGGATTTGAGAATTGCAAGCAAAAACAAGAGAAAACGAAAGAAAAGAGAGGAAAAAATGAAATACAGAACAGACCTGGCCGTGGAAGGCATGGAAAATCTGACGGCAGACGGAAAAAAGCCGGAAGCAGAGGATGGAATCATTGTAAAAAAAGAACAGGTTGATCAGGATATTCGAGTGACAACGATCGATATTGTCAATCCCAAAGGGGAAGCCATACTGGGTAAACCCTGCGGCAGATATGTAACCATGGAAGTAAATGGCGTGATCGAGGAAAAAGAGGATATTATTAACCGGGCAGCCCGAGCATTGGCCGGTCAGCTGTCAAAACTGGTCTGCCGCCATTATTATCTGAAGGCGCTGGTCGTGGGGCTGGGGAATGAAAAGGTAACGCCGGACAGTCTGGGACCGCATACCGTTTCTAAGGTAAAGATGACCGGACACCTTTTTCGCTTTTTCGACTGTGACGGCGACGAGGAATTGTCCAACGTCTGCGGACTGGCTCCGGGGGTAACGGCGACCACCGGCCTTGAGACAGCCGAGCTGATTCAAAAAGCGGTAGAAATGACAAAGCCGGATGTGGTCATCGCCATCGATGCGCTTGCCGCCAGAAACATTGAACGCGTCAGCACGACGATACAGATCAGCGATACAGGCATTTCTCCTGGAGCCGGTATGGGGAATATGCGGAAACAGCTCAATGAAGACACCCTGGGCGCCAGAGTGATCGCCATTGGCGTACCGACGGTAATCGATTCCAGAACTGTCATTATGGAAGCTTTCGAAGAACTGAACATGGAAGAGACCGCCGTGCAGGATTATTTTGCCGGAAAAGAACTGGATATGGTGGTGACCTCTACAGATATCGACATGGTCATAAAATCTTTTTCGGACATCATTGCAAAAGCCATTAATATCACGCTGCATCCCGGCATATACTCCTAAAGAACAGACCCTTCCGCGTACCGGAGGGCAGTCCCGGGATCCATGGCTGCCTGACAACGCCTGGCAGGATTTTTCTTTGTGCACGGAAGACAGGGGGAGAAATGGGCAGAAAAAATTTGATTATCTTATTCAGTTTAATTTTCCTGGCGACGACCGTTATGGTGCTGAAGTCTGCGGCGCCGGAAGCGTCTGCAGAAGGCGGACTGACGGCTGTGCTCCTGGAAAGCAGTCTGCCCTGCATGGAGGTGGTAGCCTCTTCGGATGACGGGGAAAAGACCGATGTCCGCACTGCGGATACCGGTGATACCGAAAAAAAGGGACAAAAGACCAAAGCCGTAAAGAAGAACAACGGCGAACCGAGAGTTCTGATTTATCATACCCATGCTACAGAAAGCTATCTGCCGTCTTCCGCAGGCAATTATCACACGACCGCAGAAGAAAACACCGTCCGCGATGCCGGTGATGTTCTGGAAGAGACGCTGGAAGCCAATGGAATTGCCGTGGTACATGATAAGACGCTTCATGACAATCCTTCCTATAACGATTCCTATTCCCGTAGTCACGAGACGGTGAGCGCTCTGCTGAAAAAGTATCCGTCTATCGAATGTATCATCGATCTGCACCGGGATGCGACGGCAGCCGAAGTAGCCGGCGCAGTGGAACAGGTAGACGGAAAAACCTGCAGCGTCTATTCTTATGTGCTGAGCAGCACCACCGCCACCTACGACACGAATAAAGCCTTTCTCAATGAGCTCAACCGTATAGCTGCGGATAGTTTCGGCGGGTACACGGGAAAGATTCTTGAGCGTCCTTACTGGTACAATCAGGAGCTCTGTGAAAAATCCGTGCTGATCGAAATGGGAAACAACAGGAACAATATAAAGGATGTAAGAAGATGCGCCGAGGTCTTTGGTGAAATTCTGGCCGAAGCGCTGAATAATTAAAAAGCGGAACGAAAAAGCGGAATGAAAGAGGGGAACAGCAGATGAGACTTTTCGGAAAAGCCGTCGTTGTATTCCTGGTTTTCATGCTGGGAACAATGGCCTTTATCCATGTGGACAGGCAGTGCGCCTATCTGACGGGCAAAGCCGCGCCGGCAGCCGGCGCAGTCGAAAATATCATTGAAAAACAGGGAGGTTTGCTATAAAATGGATAGTGAATCCGTATGCGCTTTCACATACAACAGCGCATACAACAGATAAAGAGAGGAATTTATGGACGAGCAGAAATATATCAGGAATTTCAGCATTATCGCGCATATAGATCACGGCAAATCAACGCTGGCAGACAGAATTATTGAGAATACAGGCCTTGTAGCGCACAGGGACATGAAAGAACAGTTCCTGGACAACATGGATCTGGAGAGAGAAAGAGGCATTACCATCAAGCTGCAGACGACCAGACTGGTGTACAAGGCAAAAGACGGTCAGGAGTATATTTTCAATCTGATCGATACGCCGGGACATGTGGATTTTACCTACGAGGTGTCACGAAGTCTGGCGGCCTGCGAAGGCGCGGTTCTGGTCGTAGACGCTACGCAGGGGGTAGAAGCCCAGACCATGGCCAACGTTTATCTGGCACTGGACGAGGATCTGGAAATTCTGCCCTGCCTGAACAAGATCGATCTGGTCAGTGCGAGACCGGAGGAAACAAAAGAAGAAATCGAAGAAATGATCGGAATCGACGCTTCAGAAGCGCCGCTGGTCTCTGCGAAAGAAGGGATCGGCATTACCGAACTGCTGGAAGCCATCGTCAGAACGATCCCGGCGCCGTCGGGAGACGAAAACGGCAAGCTGAAGGCACTGATCTTTGATTCTGCTTACGATAACTACAAGGGCGTGGTTATCTATACGCGGATCTTTGACGGCAGGGTGCAGGTGGGCGATACGATCCGTCTGATGAATACGAAGAAGAAATACGAAGTTACCGAAGTCGGCGTCATGGCGCCGGGTCATGTGCCGACGAAGTATCTGCGCGCCGGCGAAGTCGGCTACATCTGCGCCAGCATTAAACAGGTCAGAGACGCCCGGGTGGGCGATACGATCACTTTGGACAGCGATCCGACAGAAGAAATGCTGCCAGGCTATAAAAAGGTGCAGTCCATGGTCTACTGCGGCATTTATCCGGCAGAAGGCGAGAAATACGAAAGCGTGAAGGACGCGCTGGAGAAGCTGCAGGTCAACGATGCGGCATTCCTGTTTGAGCCGGAGACATCTACAGCTCTGGGTTTTGGCTTCCGCTGCGGCTTTCTCGGGCTTTTGCATATGGAGATCATCGTAGAAAGACTGGAGCGGGAGTTTGATCTGTCCGTCGTCACCACATCGCCAAGCGTGGTATACAGAGTGGTCAAGAATGACGGTACGGTAGAGATGATTCAGAATCCGACCAATCTGCCGGAGCCAGCGGAGATCGATCATATCGAGGAACCGATCGTAAAGGCGGACATCATGATCCCAAAGGAATATGTGGGATCGATCATGGAGCTTTGCCAGGATCGGAGAGGCAAGATGCTTCATATGGAATACATCACGGAAAACCGGGTGCAGCTTCATTATGAACTGCCGCTCAATGAGGTCATCTACGACTTTTTCGATGCGTTAAAATCCAAGACCAGAGGCTACGGCTCGCTGGATTATGAGTTTGTCCGCTATGAAAAATCACAGCTGGTTAAGTTGGACGTACTGCTGAATAAGGAACTGGTAGACGCCTTTTCCATGATCGTTCACGAATCCAAGGCTTATACGCGGGGACGCTTTGTCTGCGAGAAGCTGAAAGAGATCATTCCGATGCACCAGTTCGAGGTGCCGATCCAGGCAGCCATCGGGCAGAAGGTCATCGCCAGAGAGACGGTCAAGGCTTACCGCAAGGACGTTATCGCCAAGTGCTACGGCGGTGACATCTCCCGGAAAAAGAAGCTGCTGGAAAAGCAAAAAGAAGGAAAGAAGCGGATGCGTCAGTTCGGCAAGGTAGAGGTGCCGCAGGAGGCCTTTACCGCCGTGCTTAAATATGATGAAAACAAATAGAGGAGCCGCGTAATATGGACGACAGAGAGCGACTGGAGCGTTTTGAAGCCATGAAAGCAGCCATAGAAGCGCAGCATGCCGATATTCTGCAGAAAATGGACGGTCTGCGTCAGGAAGGCCGTCAGAAATCGGCTACCTATATGCAGCTGATGAGCAATAAGATGACGCTGGAAAATATGCTCAGCCTGTACAGGCTGTACGATATACAATAATGAAAAAGAAGCTGGGGATCTATGTGCATATCCCGTTCTGCGCAGCCAAGTGCGGGTACTGCGGGTTTTATTCCCGTAGCGGCAGCACTTCTTGTGAGCAGCGGGACTATGTAAGAACGCTTATTTGCGATATAAAAAAATACGGAGAACTTTACGGCAGTCATTACGAGGTGGATACGATCTTTATCGGCGGCGGTACGCCGTCACTGCTGGAGCCGCACCTGATCTGCGACATCCTGCAAAGCCTCCGTCAGAACTTTGCCGTAGATCCACAGGCGGAAATTACCATAGAAGCAAATCCCAAAACGCTTTCTTTGGACAAACTGCAGGCATACCGGCAGAGCGGCATCAACCGTCTTTCCATAGGTCTGCAGTCTTTTGACCCAAACTGCCTGCAGAGGCTGGGCAGGATCCATACGGCCGAGGATTTTGTACAGAATTATGAGCTGGCGCGCCGGTGCGGCTTTACCAACATCAACATCGATCTGATGTTTGCTATACCGGGACAGACTATGGAGATCTGGATGGACACACTGAAAAAAACCGTGGCGCTTTCCCCGGAGCATATTTCCTTTTACAGCCTGCAGATCGAAGAAGGCACACCGTTTTACGAACAGTTTATGGCCGGCGACTGGGAAGAGATTCCCGACGAGGTGGACCGGCAGATGTACCACCGGGCTGTTTCTCCGCTTCGCGAAAGCGGGTATGCACATTATGAGATCTCCAACTGCGCCAGACCCGGTTATGTCTGCCGGCACAACTGGAAGTACTGGTCTATGGAGGAATACCTGGGCGTTGGCAGCGCGGCCAGCTCGTATATGGGCGGGGTACGCTTCACG
>CALXJA010000176.1 GCA_944388465.1 uncultured Emergencia sp. | reverse complement strand
TAGGGTCGCCGGCAGTGGATCCGTCGACGATGGTCGTATCATTGCAGAGGATGGCCGCTTGCAGCAGCGCGTTTTCTTTTCCATCCGGAGAGATGATCTGTTCCACCGTCATCTTGTTCTGGGTGAGTGTTCCGGTTTTATCTGAACAGATAATGGAAACGCATCCCAGTCCCTCTACAGCATTGAGCTGCTTGATGATCGCGTTCTGATCGGCCATGCGGGAGGTGCCGATGGCCAGCGATATAGTAATGATCGAAGAAAGCGCTTCCGGAATCGCTGCGACAGCCAGTGCAACGGCAAAAAGCAGCGAATCGGTAAACGGCATTCCGCGGTAAACATTGAGTCCCAAAACGACGGCGCAGATGAGGATGATGCCGATAGACAGTTTCTTGCTGAAATTATCCATGGTTACCTGCAGCGGCGTCTTTCTTTCGGCGGTATTGTTCATCAGGTCGGCAATTTTGCCCAGCTCGGTTTTGAGACCGACGCCGGTGATGACGGCAATACCTCTGCCGTAAGTGATCAGGGAACCGGAGAAGACCATGTTGACCTGATCGCCCAGGGCGACGGCGTCGCCTTCGATGGTACCGGTCTGTTTGTCTACGCCCTCGGACTCGCCGGTCAGAGAGCTTTCGTTGGCCTTCAGAGAGTAGCACTCGATCAGACGGCCGTCTCCCGGTACGACGTCTCCGGCTTCCAGACGGACGATATCGCCGCATACCAGATCTGCGGCATTGATCTCCTGCGCCTGACCGTCGCGGATAACTTTGGCGACAGGGGCGGAAAGATTTTTCAGGCTCTCCAGGGATTTTTCCGCTTTGACATATTGTACCGTTCCCAGTATCGCGTTGAGGATCAGTACCGCGATGATGACCACGGCGCTTTCTGCGTTGCCGGTCGACATGGAAATAATCGCGGCGATGATCAGGATGATGACCAGAAGATCTTTAAACTGTTCCAGGAATATGGTGACAATGCTTTTTTTCTTTTTCTCGTAGAGCTTGTTTTCTCCATAGGCTTCCCGGTTGGCGAGAACCTGTTCACTGCTCAGTCCCTGCGGCTGGGAATGAAATTCTTTCAGTACTTCTTCTGCATTTTTACTGTAATACATGAAATCCTCCTGTAAATAGTATGTCCGGAAAATCTGCTTTTCCTACAAGGTTGCCTGCAGAATAAAAAAAGACTTCTAAGACAGGCAAAGCTATCTTAAAAGTCTCGCTGTTTCAAGTAAATGCGGATCACTTGCTGTGATCGTATTGACGCAGGTTACTGCAGCAGACTGTGCCTGCTGCCAGCTACTCCCTTTTAATCAAGGAATGTTCACTTGTATAACGAAGTATAGCACAGGGAATTGTGTGATGCAAGAGCTTTTTGGCAAAAAAATCTTTTTCTGCCGGCGGCGCTGGGCACCGGAGCAGCAGGGCGGTGAACCGAAAAAGAGAAGACTGTAGCGGCGCTTCTCTTTTTCGTTATAGAAGGTTTCTGTGTATAAAGGAATTTGCTCAGAGTACGATAGAAATTTTGTCGCCGTCAGCCGATTCAACATGGATGATTTCCAGGCCTTTGTTTTCGGCGAGGACTTCCGCACAGGAATGATAAAGGATGCGGAAGTTTTTTCGTGTGATCAGCGGACGAAGGGCGGGAGGCGCCTGCTGCTGCATCGCTTTGAAGGCGGATCCCGGAATAAGGCGGGCGACGGCTCCGGCCAAAATGGTGGGGACAGGTATACGCAGGTGTTTGCCTTCACTTTCAATGTGGATATCCATAGCGCTTACTCCACATAGATGCGGACGTTGTCTCCGTCAGCTGCTTCTATATTGATCAGGTCTCCCTGCACCTCGGCGTCGAGCAGGTCGCAGACGGCGTCCAGCAGTTCGGCGAAATCGACATTGGTCGTTTGTGTATCGGGGATGGGCAGTTTGCCCGTGGCTTTGATGATTTTACGTACTGCGCCAACGGGCAGCTGAATATTTACATTGTCTCCATCGGCGCTTTCCACATGAATATGAAACAGTTTTTTCTCATAGACTGTGATGTTCTGCGGTTGGGTATGCTCGTTGATCCCCATGGCATCCATCAGCTGCCAGGCTTCCTCTGCCGTAACGGTTCCCTCTTCGACCATTTTTAAGATTCTCATTTTTTCGTCCACGATAGACTCCTCCTTGCTTTGCATTGGAATTGCACACGCTGTGCGCAGTGGTTATTTCAGAATTTCTAAAGCTTCCTCCGCACTGATCTCTCCTTGCTCCAGCGCTTTCAGAACGGATTCGCGTTTTTCTTCTTCGGTATCCTGGCATGCCTTTTCGTTGTAGCCCAGCCTGCGGATGACCTGATCCAGTTTGCTTCTGACCGTAGGATAGGAAATCCCCAGCGCCTTCTCGACCTCTTTGATATTGCCGCGGCAGCGAATGAAGGTCTCCACAAAGGACAACTCTTCGGAAGAAAGATAATCGAATCGGCTGAGTGCAAAATCGTTCTCGATCACCGTGTCGCATTGGTCGCACTGCAGACGTGTCACCTTGAGTCTGCCGGCACATACCGGGCAGCGGCTGATTACATTTCTCATGTTCGACCTCCTCTCTTTATCAAAAATATAGCAAAGATAATTAAAAATGTCAACTAAAAAATAAATATTATTAATTAAAAAATCAAAAATATTGACTGTAAGGTTGAAAAATAATGAGGATGGTCTTCGCAGAAGAAAACGCCGGGAAAGGGCAGAAACCGGATGTGGGGGGTGATCGGCGGCGAAGGCGGTTCTGAAGACGGCAGAAGACGGTATAGCGGGCGGACGGCATATGTGGTAGAATTATCCGTAGCCGAAAGGCGTTGAGAAAACGGGCGGCGCCCGTATCGACGGAGGAACAGAGCAATGAAGGAAGATCATTTTTTTCTTGCACAGATAGAAGATAAAATTGCCCAGAGCGAAAACCGGTATATCGTAACGCGAACCGGTTTTATGGATGCGCATCAGCAATCGCTGGCCAGACAGTACTGCCGGAAGCATCATATTCCGGTGACCGAAGCATCGCTGGCAGACCGGCCTGACCGGATGCCGGTGCGAACCGTGTTTTACGGCGGTTATGAGGATGCGGAAAGGGTCATCCTGATCAATCTGCCGGAATACGCCGATCTGGAAACAGAGGATCCATTGGCGGTTATTCGTGCGGAAAAGAAAGAAGGGAGCAGAGAACTGACCCACAGAGACTATTTAGGCTCTCTGACCGGATTGGGCATAAAACGGGATCTGATCGGGGATATTCTTGTCCGCGGCGACGGTGCAGATATCATTGTCCTCAACGAGATCGCGGATTTTCTGCTTACGCATTACGCCAAGGCCGGCCGTACGGCTCTGTCTCTGGCGCCGGTGGGGATCGAGGAGCTGATCGTACCGGAGAGACAGCTGCAGCGGATCACCGATACGGTTTCCTCTCTGCGCCTTGACTGCATCGTAGCGTCGGCTTTCGGTCTGTCCCGAAAAAAGGCGGCGGAGGCCATTGCCAGAGGGATCGTGTTCGTCGACCATGTTGAGGCAGCGAAGCCGGATGCGCAGGTGGAGGAAGGCAGTTCGATTGTGCTGCGGGGAAAAGGAAAGGCCCGTCTCGCGGAAGTAGGCGGCAGATCCAGAAAAGACCGGCAGTATATCGCCATAGAAAAGTATTGATTTCCGTCTGCCGGACTTTTTTCTGCAAATCAGCAAAAACCGCCGCGGCAGATGCTCTCCGCTGACGGCAAGACGGACTGAAATATATAAATTGATAAAAAAAGTCCGCGCCAACTGGAAAAATAACCAGAAGGCGCGGAAAACGGCAATCCTGTTTTATATTATTATATAATTTTTCTCTGCTATTTTTTCGGATTTTCTTCCTTATTTTTCCACTTGATTCCCCTCGGTGTGGACTTTTTTGCTTTTTACGTCCATAAAGTCCGTTTTTTCCCCACAGATCGATGCGAAGGCGGACTATCGCCCTCTTTTTTTGAAATAAAGTCCGTTTCTGCGGGGTAGGGAACAAAAGAACCGGTGACACTTCGTCCCGATGATCAGGATGCGCACCGGCGCGATAAGATTCGCGCCGGCCGGTATTACATATTCTTTGTTTCTTCGTAGCGTTTGACTTTTCCCGTTGTCGTTTTGATCATCGGCTCATCGGTAACGATTAGACGGAGCATCTGCTTGTAGGTCGGCAGTTCTTCATTGATCATGTCGATGTCTTTTTTGATGATCCTCTCGATTTCTGCAGGATCGTCTGTACCATAGGATTCCTTCATATAATCCGGCTTATAGACGATCTTGGCACAGAGAGCCAGATCCTTGTGGTCGCCGTCCTTGTGGCGCGGCTGGCCGAAGACCATGTTTTCTTCTACGTAAGGAAGATTGCTGATCAAAAGCTCCAGCTCTTCCGGATAAACGTTTTTGCCGTTTTTCAGCACGATGACATTTTTTTTGCGGCCGCGGATAAAGATGAAGCCGTCGCTGTCTACAGAGGCCAGATCGCCGGTGTGAAGCCAGCCGTCGGCCAGAACCCTGGCTGTTTCTTCTTCATTCTCATAATAACCGCTCATAATGTTAGGACCGCGGGCGATAAGTTCACCGATCCCTTCTTCGTTAGGCTCATCGATACGCAGTTCGACTCCGGGCAGCGCCATACCGATGGAACCGGTTTTTCTGGTCCAGGTGTTTTCTGCTGCCAGTACCGGAGCTGCTTCCGTCATGCCGTATCCCTGCACGGCGGTGATGCCGAAGTCGTTGAAGCCTTCAAGAGCGGCAGGGTCGATTGCCGAGGCGCCGCTGATCACATAACGGAGATTACCGCCTAACTGATCGAGGATTTCCTTAAACAGCTTGCGGCGGACGTCGATACCCATTTTCAGAAGGAATTTGGAAAGCTTCAGTCCCATGGCGACCTTCTTCTCCAGTCCCTGCTTCTGTACGGTCTGCATGATTTTTTTGTAGATGGATTCGATCAGCAGCGGCACACAGACAAACAGCGATACCTTGTATTCTACAATGTTTTTCTGCAGATATTTCAGACCGTCGCAGTAAGTGGTGGTCACACCGGCGGCCAGCATGACGATCTGTCCTGTAGAGCCGAAGGTGTGGTGATAAGGGAGGAACGCCATATTCACGTCGCCGTGGCGAATATCCTCCACCAGCAGCATTGCATACACGTTGGCGGTGATATTGTACTGAGAAAGCTGTACGGCTTTAGCCATGGAGGTCGTACCGGAGGTAAAGAGGATGATCGTCGTCGCTCTGCCGTCGACAGGAAGCTGCAGATAGTCGCGGCATCCTTCTTCCATAGCTTTGCATCCCTCTTCCTTTAACTGAGGGATACTGAGGTAGCCCTCCAGGTCTTCCATGCAGATATAGCTGCTGACTTTTGTATTGTTCTTTTCTTTCAGTTCTTCGACGATAGGAAGCTGCGCTTTGTCGAAGACCAGAATATCCGCATAGCTGCGGATCAGGGAACTTTCTACTTCGTCGTAGGGGAGTCCTTTGTCCAGCGGTATACAGATGCCCAGTCCGCAGAGGGTGGCAAAATAGGCCAGCATCCACTCGTAACGATTCTTTCCGATGATGGCAATCCGCTTGCCGGCAAAATTTCTGCGCAGCATACCGGTACCCAGAAAATTGACATGATCCCGGAAGTCCTCGAATTTAATATGCTCATAGGAAACCGTTTTTCCTTGTTTGTGCTTGAGGATAAAAGCGTCGTCGCCCTGATAGGCGGAGGCGCTGTAGTTGATCAGCTCCCGAAAGTCCTGATGGAGTGCAGGTGAAAATACGGGTTTCAGTTCTTTGATGGCGTTCAATTTCGGATCTCCTTCATTCATTCAGAGGGTGTTCATCGACAACCCACTAATATAGTTATCGAAACTATATTAACTCATGAAAGACACTTTGTCAACGGTTGACAATGACTTTTCACTATGGTATTCTTCATATGATATAGGCAATGCAGAATGGACGCAAATATGCAGAAAGCAGAGGAAAGGAAGCTTCATGGGACGGACAAAGGGCTTGGAACAGTTTAGACTGCCGCGATGGGAAGAACTGCCTTCTATCGAACTGTATCTGGATCAGGTACTTTCTCTTCTGGAAGAATGGCTGGGGGAGTATCTGACGGTCGATGGGAAGCGGATCATGACGAAGACGATGGTCAACAATTATGTCAAACAAAAATTCATCTCGCCGCCGGTAAATAAAAAGTACGACCGCACGGCAGTGGCCTCCCTGTTTGTCATTGCTGTTCTCAAGCCGGTGTATACCATAAACGAGATATCCAGGCTCATACGTCTGGCCATCAGAGCAAGCAGGCCGGAGATCGCTTATAATCAGTTCTGCTGTCTGGTGGAGGAAGCGGTAGAACACGCTTTCCAGGGCACGACGATGCCGAAGGAAAAAAATCCGCAGGATCCCCGGGATATTCTCTGGAACGTCTGCAATGCTTTCGCCTGTCAGCTTTATGTCCGAAACATTTACTTGCAGGCGCACAGGAAAGATGATACACTCAAGACTGCCGAATAATCAGCGTTGAACAGTACAGGGGAGGTTGAGATGAGCGTATTGACGGTGGAAAAGGTGTCCCATGGGTTCGGCGGAAGACAGATCCTGGAGGATGCCTCGTTCCGATTGAATAAAGGAGAGCATGTAGGTCTTGTAGGCGCCAACGGCGAGGGCAAGACCACTTTTTTGAATATCATTACCGGCAATCTGATGCCGGATACCGGCAAAGTGAGCTGGTGCAATCACATCACCTGCGGCTATCTGGATCAGAGGAGCACCCTTACGCCGGGAAAGACCATCCGGGAGATACTGCGGGAGGCGTTTGCGCATTTTTATGAACTGGAAAAAGAGATGCTGGACGCCTACGACAAAATGGCTTCGGCCGATGAGGCGGAGATGAGCCGTCTGATGGAGGATGCGGCAGAAATACAGGAGATCCTGGAGCAGGGAGGCTTTTACACGATCGATTCCCGGATCGAGGAGTTCGCTAACGGTCTGGGTCTGGGCGATATCGGACTGGACAAAGACGTGGCGGAGCTTTCCGGAGGGCAGCGGTCCAAGATTCTGCTGACAAAGCTGCTGCTGGAAAATCCGATGATCCTGATCCTGGACGAGCCGACCAATTATCTGGACGAGAATCACATCGCCTGGCTGACCCGGTTCTTGCAGAACTACGAAAACGCGTTTATCCTGGTTTCCCACGATATATCGTTTTTAAACGATGTGGTAAACGTGATCTACCATGTGGAAGATGCGGTGCTGACACGCTATACGGGCAACTATGACGATTTTATGCGGATGTACGATATCAGGCGGGCGCAGCTGGAGCAGGCCTATAAGAAACAGCAGAAGGAGATCGCCGACCTGGAGGATTTTATCGCCAGAAACAAGGCGCGTATCGCTACGACGAACATGGCCAAATCCCGGCAGAAAAAGCTGGACAAGATGGAAAAGATCGAACTGACACGAGAAAAACCGAAGCCGGTTTTTCGCTTTGATTACTCCCGGGCGCCGGGCAAGTACGTGGCAGAAGCAGAGGAGCTGGTACTGGGCTATGACGAGCCGCTGACCAGACCGGTCAGCTTTCATATTGAACGAGGAAAGAAGATCGCCATCAGGGGCGTCAACGGCCTTGGCAAGTCTACGCTGCTGAAGACCATTCTGGGTATCATTCCGCCTTATGCGGGACAAATAAAGCTGGATTACTACGCGGAGCCGGCTTACTTTGAACAGGAACATGCCGGCGGGGAAAAGACGGCGCTGCAGGATTTCTGGGACGAGTTTCCGGCCATGGACAACGGCCAGGTACGGCGGGCGCTGGCAGGCTGCGGCCTGACCACGGAGCATATCGAGAGCCAGGTACGGGTGCTTTCCGGCGGAGAAAACGCCAAGTTCCGCCTGTGCAAGCTGATGCAGCGGCCGATGAACCTGCTGGTTTTAGACGAGCCGACCAATCATCTGGATCAGGCTGCGAAAGAGGCGCTGAAGGAGGCGGTAAAGGCCTTTAAAGGCACGGTGATCCTGGTCAGCCATGAGCCGGAGTTTTATTCCGATATCGTTACGGATATATGGAACATCGAAGACTGGACGGTGAAGGGATTTTAAGCGTTAAAGAAAAAGGAGAGGAATCAGATCGATCCTCTCCTCTTTTAATTTGTTCGCGGCGCTGGATTAACCGTTCTTAACCGGTCACGGGAAAAATTGTTGAACGTTCACAAAAAAGTACACAAAAATTGTGTAAAAACACTTGATTTCTCCTTTTGCCTGTGTTAAGGTTATAGCGTAAAATCCAAGAAGGGAATGCAAAGAATTATGAGAAACCTGTTTTTTGCAGCTGAATACTACTTTTATTACTTTTTCTTTTTTATCAGGGAAAAGTCGGTTTTGCTGCAAAAAAGTTTTGAGTAATTGCTATAATCATCAAGATCCTAAAATAATGACAAATTACTTGAGAACTCCGCAGCCGGCCGGCAGCGGGGTTTTCATCGTTTTTGGAGGTAAAACATGATCACGGTATTAAAACAGGGAACAACAGATGAGCAGAGGAATCAGCTGATTCAGTGGTTTGAAGAACAGGGCGTGCAGGTTCATGAGTATATCGGTGAGTACCAGACGGTTCTGGGACTGATCGGCGATACCAGTCATATTGATGTGGAGATGCTGGAGCTTCTGGACATCGTGGAGCGGGTGACGCCGATTTCCGAACCGTTTAAAAGCGCCAATCGCAAGTTTCACCCGGAGGATTCGGTTATTGATGTCAACGGAGCCAAATGCGGCGGCGGTCATTTCGCCGTTATCGCAGGACCTTGTTCCGTAGAGAATCCGGCGCAGATCCGCGAGGTCGCCGAAGGGGTAAAGACTGCAGGAGCGAACATGCTGCGGGGCGGCGCATTTAAGCCGCGGACTTCCCCGTATGATTTCCAGGGCATGAAGGCCGAAGGCATCGAACTGCTTCTCGAGGCCAAAAAAGCTACAGGGCTTCCGATCGTCACGGAAATCATGAATGCCAATCATCTGCCGCTCTTTGAGGATGTCGATGTGATTCAGGTCGGCGCCAGAAATATGCAGAACTTTGAGCTGCTCAAGGAACTGGGCAGGACGAAAAAGACGATCCTTCTCAAACGAGGGCTGGCCAATACGCTGAAAGAACTGCTGATGAGTGCGGAATACATCATGGCGGGCGGAAACGAAGACATTATCCTCTGCGAGCGGGGAATCCGCACCTTTGAGACCTATACGAGAAATACTCTTGATCTGTCGGCGGTGCCGGTGCTCCACAACCTGACGCATCTGCCGGTGGTTGTCGATCCGAGTCATGCGACCGGTCATGCCAATCTGGTAAAGCCTATGGCTCTGGCGGCGGCGGCCTGCGGCGCCGACGGACTGATGATCGAGGTGCATAATAATCCGGCCAAAGCATTGTGCGACGGCGCACAGTCGCTGACGCCGGCACAGTTTGCGGACGTAATGGACAGTGTAAGAAAGATAAGAGAGGTGATTTAGATGAATATCGGAATTGTAGGACTGGGACTCATAGGCGGATCGTTAGCCAAGGCCTATAAGAGAGCCGGTGCTGCAGTTCTGGGATGCGACAGAGACAGAGTGGTTACCGATTACGCCAGACTGGCGGAAGCCATAGACGGCGAATTGGATGAGTCCCACTTTAAAAGCTGTGACGTGATTTTTCTGGCGATCACGCCTCATGAGGCGGTCAGATGGCTGATCGAAAACGCTCCCGGAATACCAGCAGATACCCTGGTGATCGACTGCTGCGGAACGAAACGCATGATCTGTGAGACTGGGTTCGATCTGGGACGCCGATACGGATTCACCTTTGTGGGCGGTCATCCCATGGCGGGCAGACATAAAGGCGGATTCAAAAATAGCCGTGCGGAGCTTTTCGATGGTGCGACTATGGCGCTGGTACCGGCGAAACGGGATAATATCCTGCTGCTGGAACGCCTGAAGAAGCTGCTGCAGCCGGCGGGCTTCGGACATCTTCTTGTAACGACGGCGGAGAAACACGATGAAGTCATTGCCTTCACTTCGCAAATGACGCATCTGGTCAGCAACGCCTTTATCAAAAGCGGTACGGCGGAAGCAGACGCCGAGATGATCGCCATAACCGGAGGCAGCTACCGGGACTTTACCCGGGTCGCATATCTCAACGAAGATATGTGGACCGAACTGTTTATCGAGAATAGAGACAATCTGAAAAAAGAATTGGATATGCTGCTCAGTGAGCTGAGCAGATATGAAAAGGCGCTGGAGGCCGATGATCCGGAGGAGCTCCGGAGGCTTCTTGCCGAAGGCAGCCGGCGCAAGAGTGAGGTAGAAAAAATATGCAGTTAGATAAACTCGGCTGCCGTGTGCGGGATATTGTCAGCGGCGGCAGCCTGGCAGTTGTAACCGATGAGCATGTGGAGAAGCTGTATCTGCAGCGGTGCAGGGACACATTGGAGGAAGCGGGCTTTGCTGTGCACAGTTTCGTGATTCCGCCGGGAGAAGGATCAAAGGACGGTCAGACGTATCTGGAACTGGTGAATTTCCTGGCAGAGATACCTTTGACCAGGGCAGACGCTGTCGTGGCTCTGGGCGGGGGCGTGGTAGGCGATCTGGCAGGCTTTGCCGCCGCTACCTATCTTCGCGGGATCAAAGTGATCCAGGTCCCGACTACGCTGCTGGCTGCGGTGGATTCCTCCATCGGCGGCAAAACAGCCATCAATCTGAAGGCCGGAAAGAATCTTGCCGGTGCATTTCACCAGCCGGCGCTGATCTGCTGTGATGCAGAACTGCTGCGGACGCTTCCCGAAGACGTCTTTCTGGATGGCATGGCCGAGGTGATCAAGTACGGGGTCATTGCAGACGCACAGCTTTTTCAGCAGCTGACCGATCCGCAGGAGACCCGCGTCCGCCTGGCCGAGGTGATCGAACGGTGCGCTTCCATCAAAATGCGTTTCGTGGAAGAAGACGAGCATGATACGGGGATTCGCCAGATGCTGAACTTCGGTCATACTATAGGGCACGCCATAGAAAAGGCCAGCGGTTATCAGATCAGTCACGGAAAAGCCGTGGCAAAGGGGATGGCAAGGATAGCGGAGATCGCCGCCCGGTGCGGCTGGTGCAGCCGTAATACGGAAAAAGAGATACGGGCGGTTCTGGAAACCTATGGATTCGATCTGGATATTTCATACAGCAACGAGACGCTGTATGAGATCATGAAGACGGATAAAAAGCGCAAAGGCCGTTTTATCGATATCGTGGTGCCGGAGGAAATCGGCAGGTGCCGCCTGCAGAGGCTGACGACAGAGGAACTGGGGGAGATTTTATGAAGACCATAGAGATCATACCGTCAAAGTCGGATGCTCACAGAGCGCTGATCTGCGCCGCCCTTTCGGCTGCGCCCTGCCGCGTGTCCTGTCCGGTTTCTTCGGAGGACATTGAAGCGACAAAGGCCTGCCTGGCCGCGCTGAAAGAAGGAAAAGCGCAGATGTACTGCGGGGAAAGCGGTTCTACTTTCCGTTTCCTGCTTCCGGTCATGGGCGCTCTGGGTTTTCGGGCTGAGTTCTACCCTGAGGGACGCCTGCCGCAGCGGCCTCTTTCCCCGCTTTACGAGGAACTGGAGCGCCACGGCTGCAGTCTGAGTCCTATGGGGAGTGTTCCCTTTATCCTTGAGGGACAGCTGCAGCCGGGAGATTATCACCTGCCGGGAAACGTCTCCAGCCAGTATATCAGCGGCCTGCTTTTCGCGCTGCCGCTGCTTTCTGCGGACAGCCGCATTTTCATCGAAGGAGAACTGGAATCCCGGGGTTATGTGGATATGACGCGTAAAACGCTTTCGGCTTTCGGAATTGCGACGGTGGAAGAGGATTACGGTTATCTGGTTCCGGGAGGACAGCAGTACCGGGGGAAGCAGGAATATCAGGTGGAGGGAGACTGGTCCAATGCCTGTTTCTGGCTGGCTGCCGGAGCGCTTCTGCCGGAAGGTGTCTGTGTCAGAGGTCTGTCTGCCGGCTCCCTGCAGGGAGATAAAAAGATCGTTGCCTTGCTGCAGCAGTTTGGCGCAGAAACAGAAACGGCAGGGGATCGTGTATGTGTGCGCAGAAAAGGCGTGCTGCAGGGAATCGATATCGATGCCCGGCAGATCCCCGATATGGTGCCGGTGCTGGCGGTGCTGGCCTGCGCCGCCGATGGAAGAACGGTTATCCATAATGCCGGCCGGCTTCGGATCAAGGAAAGCGACCGGCTGCAAACGGTCTGCCGGACGCTGCGTGGTCTTGGCGCAGATATCGAAGAGCAGGATGACGGGCTGATCATTGAAGGCAGGCAGGTGCTTCGCGGCGGAACCGCCGATGCCTGCGGAGATCACCGGATCGCTATGATGGCGGCTGTCGCTTCGCTGATCTGCAGAGAAAAGGTCGTGCTTACCGGTTCTGCAGCCGTAAGAAAATCCTATCCGGATTTCTTTGCGGTTATGGAGAAAGCCGGACTTAGCGGCAATCTGGAAAGGAGATAGAGGATGGCATCAACTTTTGGACATAACGTTAAAATTTCCATTTTCGGCCAGTCACATTCGGCGGCGATCGGCGTAGTCATAGACGGTCTGCCGGCGGGGATCGCACTCGATGAAGAGAAGCTGCAGAAGTTTTTGGATCGCCGGGCGCCGGGAAAAAGCCGGTATTCCACGGCAAGGAAAGAAGCCGACCGGCCGGAATTTCTCAGCGGTCTGGTGGACGGAGTCACCTGCGGGGCGCCTCTTGCCGCCGTGATCCGCAATACCAATACACGTTCTGCAGACTATGATAATATCCGGGATATCCCAAGACCCGGCCATGCCGATTATACGGCACACGTCAAATACAACGGTTTTGAGGACGTCAGCGGAGGCGGACACTTTTCCGGCAGACTGACGGCGCCGCTGTGTGTAGCCGGCGGGATCATCCTGCAGATCCTGGAGAAAAAAGGGATAACGATCAGCGCTTCGATTCTGGAGATCGGCGGCAGCCGCCGGGATCCTTTCGGAAAGATTGAAGAAGCAAGGCAGGCGGGCGATTCCGTAGGCGGGATCATCGAATGTATCGCTGACGGTCTGCCTTCCGGTATCGGGGAGCCTATGTTTGACGGTCTGGAAAACCGGATCGCCCAGGCGGTCTTTGCGATACCGGCGGTAAAAGGAATCGAGTTTGGACGGGGATTTGAAGCGGCGCGTCTGCGGGGAAGCGAAAACAACGACCCGTTTTATTATGACGGAACCCGGGTCAGGACCCGAACCAATAATCACGGCGGAATCCTGGGCGGAATCAGCTCGGGGATGCCGGTGGTGCTGCGCGTTGCCATAAAACCGACGCCATCCATCGCCCGCAGCCAGGAAAGCATCCGGTATTCCCGGAAGGAAGACGCCGTATTAGAAGTAAGAGGAAGGCACGATCCGTGCATTGTGCCGCGGGCTGTACCCTGTGTGGAAGCAGCCTGCGCCATAGCCATTTATGATTTAATGATAGAAGGAGAGAGATAATCATGAGCAGCTTAGACGACTATAGGAAGGAACTGGATCAGATCGACAAGGAGATCGTAGAAAAACTGGAAGCGCGTATGCGGACGGCAGAGAAGATCGCCGCGTACAAGAAGGAAAATCATCTGCCGGTTCTTGATGCCCTCAGGGAGAGAGAAAAAATCGACCAGATCACAGAAATGGCGGCGGATGATATGGCATCCTACACCAGAATATTATATAATACAATTATGGAGATGAGCAAAGACCATCAGCGCAAGATCGCGCAGATCGAGTCTCCTCTGGTGCAGTCCATTAAAAAGGCGCTGGAAGAGACGCCAAAGGTCTTTCCGGCCAAAGCGACGGTGGCTTGTCAGGGCGTGGAGGGCGCCTATTCCCAGAGAGCCTGTGAAAAACTGTTTAAAATGCCGAAGATCATGTTCATGAAGAATTTTAACGGCGTATTCGCAGCGATCAATCAGGGTCTTTGCCAGTATGGCGTTTTGCCGCTGGAAAACAGCACGGCCGGCTCGGTGAACCAGATTTACGATCTGATGATGAAGTACAATTTCTATATCGTCAAGAGTGTCAAGCTCAAGATCGATCACAGCCTTCTGGCAAAGAAGGGAACCCGCAAGGAAGATATCCGCGAGATTTTTTCCCACGAGCAGGCGATCATGCAGTGTGAAGAATATCTCAAGAACTTCCCGCAGGCAAAAATTACAGTCTGCGAGAATACCGCTGAGGCGGCGAAAATGGTTGCGGAATCTGACCGCGAAGACGTGGCAGCTCTGGCCTCTTATGCCTGCGGGCAGCTTTACGGCCTTAACTGCATAGAAGAAGACGTGCAGGACAATGGAAACAATTACACCCGGTTTATCTGCATCAGCAAAAAAATGGAGATCTATCCGGGCGCCGACAAGACCAGCCTCATGCTCATCGTATCCCACAAACCGGGATCCCTTTATAATGTACTGGCCAGATTCAACGCTCTGGGCATCAACATTTTCAAGCTGGAGTCCAGACCGATACCGGAGCGCGACTTCGACTTCATGTTCTATTTCGACATTGAGGCCGAGGTTTATGCCGAGGAATTTGTAAGACTGATGAATCAGATCGATGAGCTGAGCCAGGAGTGCAAATATTTAGGAAGCTACATGGAGATTTGATATGAAAAAGTTCGGATTGATCGGCGAAAAACTGTCTCATAGTTATTCCCCGCTGATTCACAGCAAATTCGGAGCATATCCTTACGAACTCTGCGAGGTCAGTGAGGATGGGCTGGAAGCGCTTTTGCAGGATGAAGCCTACGGCGGCTTCAATGTAACGATCCCTTATAAGAAGACCGTGATGAAGTATTGCGACGAGATCTCCGCTCATGCCAGAGCCATCGGCAGCGTCAATACCATTGTGCGGGATGAAGACGGCAGGCTGACGGGTCATAATACGGATTACTACGGCTTTGACTGCCTGCTGCAGTCAGCGCAGATTCAGGTCAGAGACATGAAGTGCGTGGTTCTGGGCAGCGGCGGCGCTTCCGTGACGGTGCAGGCCGTGCTCCGGGATCGGGGCGCGGCGGAGGTGATCGTGATTTCCCGCAGCGGAGAAGACAACTACGAGAATATCAGCCGTCATTTCGACAGCGAGATCATTGTGAATACTACGCCGGTAGGGATGTATCCGGGAAACGGAAGATCGCCTGTCAATCTGGACGATTTTAAGAATTGCCGGGGCGTAGTGGACGTCATTTATAATCCGAACCGGACGAAGCTGGTTCTGGACGCCATGGAACGCTCCATCCCGGCATCTGGCGGACTGATCATGCTGGTGGCGCAGGCAAAGGCAGCCAGCGAACTGTTTCAGGATAAAAAGATCGAGACGGAGGAACTGGAAAACGTCATCGACGAGATCCGCAGCGAGACCCTCAATGCCATTCTCATCGGGATGCCCGGTGCGGGGAAGACTCTGCTGGGACAGGAGATGGCGGCCAGAATGGGACGCGAGTTTGCGGATATCGACCAGCTGATTGAAGAGCAGGAAGGCATGTCCATACCGGAGATCTTTGAGAAAAAAGGCGAAAACTATTTCCGCAGGATAGAGACAGAAGTACTGGAGAAGACCTGCAGCCGGACAGGACTGGTCATCGCCACCGGCGGCGGTGTGGTAAAGAAAAAGATCAATTACAGCATCATAAAGCAAAACGGGGTGGTCATCTGGATCAAACGGGATCTGGACAAACTGGAGACCGACGGACGCCCGCTGTCCATGACGATTCCGCTGGAACAGCTTTATGAAGAACGCAAGGACGCCTACGCCTACTGGAGCGATTTTTATATCAACAATAATGAAGAACGAGAATAAAGCGAGGGAAAACAATGAAGATTCTGGTCATCAACGGTCCAAACCTGAATATGCTGGGTATTCGTGAGCCGGACATATACGGAAGACAGACCTACCAGGACCTGATCGATCTCGTGAAAAGCGCGGCTGACCGTCTCGGGGCGGAAGCCGCTTTTTTTCAATCCAATCACGAGGGCGATCTGGTCGATGCCATACAGGAAGCGTATGGCTGTTTCGACGGTATCGTCATCAACCCGGCTGCCTATACCCATACCAGCGTGGCACTGCTGGATGCGCTGAAGGCCGTGGGTATTCCGACGGTAGAGGTGCACATCTCTGATGTGAGGGAACGAGAGGATTTCCGGCAGATATCCTACGTGCGCAGCGCCTGCATCGGCACGGTCATGGGAGAAGGCTTCGACGGCTATGTAAAGGCGATGGAAATGCTCATTGAACATGGAAAAAGGAGGAATGAAGCTTGATCAAAATTTACTGTTATTCCCGGTGTTCGACCTGCAAAAAGGCTCTGGCCTGGCTGGACGAAAGAAAGATCCCCTATGAGTTGCACGATATCAAAACGGAAAATCCCTCGGCGGAGCAGCTGCGCCTGTGGTGGCAGATGAGCGGCCTGCCGCTGAAAAGATTTTTCAATACCAGCGGTATGCTTTACAAAGAACGGAAACTCAAGGACAGACTTCCTTCCATGAGCGAAGAAGAGCAGCTGGAGCTTCTGGCCACTGACGGTATGCTGGTCAAACGCCCTCTGGTCATCGGCGGAGATTTCGTGTTGACCGGCTTCAAAGAAGCGCAGTGGGCGGAAAAGCTGCTGTAAGCTGCGGAAAGAAAGGAAAACGCCATGCTTTATCTGCGCCGTTTCGATCTGCCGTCAGGTGCGGCGGAAGAGCAGTATCTGTCGGACATTCGCAGAACATGCTATACGAACTTTTATCCTTTTCGTTTTTTTCCGGAAAAGGGCATATCGCGGATCTCCTTTGCGCCGGTCACCATGCTCTGCGGGAGCAACGGCTGCGGGAAGACCACCCTGCTCAACGTGATCGCGGAAAACATTCAGGCACAGCGGAATGCACCGTTTAACCGCAGCAGTTTTTTTGCGGACTATGCGCAGATGTGTGAAGCCGGCTGGGAGAATTTCTGGCAGGACAGCACGGTGATTACCAGCGACGATGTTTTTGATTATCTCTTTGATATCCGCGCACTGAATGACGGCATCGATGAAAAACGGGAGGATCTGCTTTCAGAATACACAAAGATGAAGTATTCCCATTTTCGTATGCGTTCTCTGGCAGATTACGAACAGTTGAAAAAGGTCAATGCATCCAGACGAAAAAGCGGATCGGCCTATGTACGCCAGAATCTGATGGAAAATCTGCCGGAGCGTTCCAATGGGGAGAGCGCGTTTCAGTACTTTACCCACAAGATTGAGGAAAATCAGATCTATTTGCTGGATGAACCGGAAAACAGCCTTTCTCCGGAATACCAGACGGCGCTGCGGGATTTTATTCTGGATTCGGCTCGCTTCTATAACTGCCAGTTTATCATTGCCACCCATTCCCCGTTTCTGCTTTCGGCTCGAGAGGCCAGGATCTACGATCTGGATGAGAATCCGGTCTGCGTGAAGGAGTGGACAGAGGTTCCGGGCGTCAGACAGTATTTTGATTTTTTCATGGCAAATCGGGAGAAATTTGAAAAGTAGCCGAAGAAATACGGTGACCTACAGCTTGCCGTTTACCTTGTTTTCGATCTGATCGACGGCATCGATGACGGCAAAGCGGAACCCGTTTTTTTCCAGAGCCGCGACACCGACGATAGTGCTGCCTGCCGGTGAGCAGACGGCATCCTTCATCTGTCCCGGATGATCGCCGGACTGCAGCGCCATTTTTCCTGTACCGGCCAGCATCTGGGCGATGAGCTTATAGACGACGTGTCTCGACAGACCGTGTTTGCAGCCTGCGTCGCCCAGCGCTTCCATAAACAGAGAGACAAAAGCAGGCGAGCATCCGGCGATGACGCCGGCTATGCCCATATGCGCCTTGTCCAGCCACAGGAAGAGCCCCAGCTGCGACAGCAGCTCCTGTACAAAGTCTTTTTCGTCTGCCGTAAGCGTATTCTCTTCTTCACAGATGAAGATCCCTTCACAGACAGAGACCGGAGTGTTGGGCGCCGTTGCGACGCAGTGCGCTTCCGGCAGAATACGGGACAGATCGCAGCAATAAGTATTGGTTGCCAGGGAGATGACCACCTTTTCGCGAAGAGCGTCCCGCAGGGGAGACATGACGGATTCCACCAGATGGGGCTTTACGCCGATAAAGACGACATCGCTGTTTTCCGCTGTCTGCAGATTGGTCGGACAAGGGCGGATACCCTGTGCTTCGGCTTTGGCGCAGAGTCTGTCGTAATTGGCTGCGGAAGCGAAGATCTGCTCCGGGCGGACTGCACCGGATCTTATGAGACCGGCGGCCGTAGCTCCGGCCATATTGCCGTATCCGATGAATCCCAATTTTACGGTATGTATATCGAACATTTTTTCCTCCTGTTTTATCCATTGAAAGTATTCTTATTCTATATAATAGCGGCTTGCCGCTGCGGCGTCAAGGCAGCGGATCCTGCCCGCACGGTCTTTTCTTTTTCGCATCCCGGTACAGAATCCAGGAACCCAGAATCGCGGCGACCGGTACGATAAGGCAGCATCCCAGTCCGCTGACGGATATGGAGATAAATTCCTGGCAAAAGGACTTGCTGTTTATAAGCCGGGACAGGGAATATTCATCGGCGTACTGGATAAACAGGGTCAGATATTCTGCCATGTAAATGTAAAAGATCGTGTGGATCGAGGTGTTGAGAATCGCCTGTCCGGCAGCAAATGCGGAGCCGGTCAGCTTTCGGAGAGAAAGATCCCGGTTGTGGAGCAGCACTTCGGAAACCGAGGAAACGATGGCGATCGCGATATCGATGACCGTCCCGATCAGGGCGATGATCATGACCGAGATCTGCAGAGAGAGCATATCCAGACCGATATTCCGGGTATAACCGTTGGTATCGGTAATTTCGTACTGTTCGCTGTTGAAGCCTTCGCTGTTGGCGCCGGCAGCCAGGTACCAGACCAGAGGAAGCAGCAGCAGGATGACCACGGCCACGGAGAGAAAAGCGGCGCGGCTTTTGGTATCGGCTTCATTCTGATAAAAAAGCGCGGCTGCAGCAATGGCGAGACAGGCGGCAGCGGTTACCGGAACCGGAGGAAGACCACGGTAGATCAGAAAAATAGCAGCAAGAAGAAACGAAGCCTGGATGACGGTTGTGACGATGGATTTGGCGCCCCGGTCTCCGCACAGCAGGAGAATCAGAGCGATCAGAATGACCGTTAGGGCGATCAGCATGACGTTTTCCTCCTTGTATGTTTATAGAAATAGACGGCGGCAGCGGCGGAGACCGGTATGGCGATGACGATGCCGATGCAGCCGGTAAGGAAACGGGAAAGCTCAAAAAAGCTGTGATATCTGAGGATGGTGGAAAAAGCGATGCCGTTGCGCATGGACAGCAGGATAAACGGTATCGCGGCGGCAATATTGGTAAAGAACATGACCCCGATCATGGTGCCGACGACATCATCGCCGACAGTTCTGCAGGATTTAAGCAGGTCGCCGGTGCTGATCTGCGGGTTGTGGCGGGTGATCTGGTCTACGGTCATGACGATGGTGACGACAATATCCATAATGGCGCCCAGACAGCCGATGAGGATTTCCGAAAGAAAAATACAGTCGGCATCCAGCTGCGCGTAGGGTTGGACAAGGTAGTCCATAAAGTCGTAGTCCACGTCCGGGGAAAGACGCAGAACCACCAGAGCCAGAAGCGTAACGGCAGTCACCGAGAGCAGGACGGCGATAAAAGAGATCAGTGTTTTCTTGTTTTTTCCGTACAGGAAGAGCAGCAGCATGGCGCTGAAGAATATGACCATGGGAACGGTCATCAGCAGAATATTTACGCCGCGCAGATACAGTCTGAGGACAAGATAAAAGGCCGCAACGTTGAGCAGCAGGCTGAGAATCGTCAATATGCCCTCTTTTCCGCCAACGGCGATGAAACAGCCCAGAAGCAGCACGGAAATCAGAACCACGTAAACATCACGCTTGGTTCCGGTGATGTCTCCGGTCAGGCCGGTATTCTGTCCTGACGCCGGTTCGATATTTTCCACGAAAACATCGTCGCCTTCCTGATAACGGGTATCGTAGACTCCGGAAGCCGTACAGCGGTTTTCTGCCTGCAGCGTTTCTCCTTTGCGGTCGCCGTTGCGGAGCGTGAGGGTGATGATCTGCAGATAGTAGTCTTCTTTGTATTCATGTTCGCCGTCTGTGCCGGTTCGCGTTTCCAGATACTGATTTTCTACAGCAGTGATCGTACCGATAGAACGCTGATAGAGAAAGTAGTCGTTCATGGTGAACAGCAGGGCGGCGATTCCGCACAGAACGATCGCTGTCAGTTTGATCAGGGTGCTTTTTTTCAATGAACTGTTCCTCCAGAGCTGCCTGTTTCGTTTATCATACTACATCCGGGACGGAAGGTAAAGACGGCGGGCGGCAATTCCCGTCTGGACGGGGGATGCGCCGGGCAAACCATGTTGACCTTTCTGCAATGAAGGTATAAAATAACGTTAGCTTCTGTGCATAAAAACGGATAGAAGTGAACAAAGAGCAAAGGAAGTGAACAAATGTCCGAGTACAAATTCAATACAAACTGCATTCAGGCGGGATACAAGGCAGAGAGCGGTCAGCCGCAGGTACTGCCGATTGTGCAGAATACCACTTACAGATATTACAACTGCGAGGACGTAGCGGCGCTCTTCGATCTGGAAAGCGCGGATTTTATGTATACCAGGCTGGGAAGTCCTACGGTCAACGCTCTGGAAGCCAAAATGGCGGCTCTGGAGGGAGGAACCGCTGCGATCGCCGCCAGCTCAGGCCAGGCGGCGAATTTGATCACCATGCTGAACATCTGCGAAGCGGGGGATCACATCCTTGCCTGCGCCAATATTTACGGGGGCACCTTCAATCTGTTCGGCGTGACACTGAAAAAGATGGGGATCGAGACGACCTTTATCGATCAGAATCTGTCTGCAGAGGAAATCGTCGCCCTGGCGAAGCCGAATACCAGAGCGCTGTTTGGTGAATCTCTGGGAAATCCGGCATTGACGGTGCTGGATATTGAGGAATTCAGCAAGGCGGCGGCAGAGATCGGCGTACCGCTGATCGTGGATAATACACTGGCCTCGCCTTATCTGTGCCAGCCGCTGAAGCACGGTGCTAATATCGTTACCCATTCCACGACCAAGTGGGCCGACGGACATGCAACCAGTGTAGGCGGCATGGTTATTGAAGGCGGCAACTTTGACTGGAATAAATATGCGGATAAATATCCGGGAATGGTGGAACCGGACGAAAGCTATCATGGCTTGAAGTACTATGAAAAATTTGGCAATCAGGCATTTTGCGTCAAGCTGAGAGCGCAGATGCTCCGTGATCTGGGCTGTACGATGTCGCCGATGAACGCCTTCCTGACGTTCCAGGGACTGGATACGCTGCACCTGCGCATGGAGCGGCACAGCAGCAATGCTCTGGCTCTGGCAGAATTTCTGCAGAAGCATCCGATGACAGAATGGATCAAATATCCTGGGCTTCCGGGAGATGCGGATTACGAACGGGCAAAGAAGTATCTGCCGAAGGGCGCCAGCGGCGTACTTTCCTTCGGCGTAAAGGGCGGACGCAGTGCCGGCGAGGAATTTCTGAAGAATCTGAAGCTGGCCAGCATCGTGGTGCATGTGGGCGATATCCGCACCAGTGTGCTGCATCCGGCTTCCACGACGCATCGTCAGCTCAGTGAGGAAGCGCAGCTGGCCGGCGGCATCCGTCCGGAGCTGATTCGCGTATCTGTAGGCTGTGAAGATATCGAGGATATCCTGGCCGATTTTGATCAGGCGCTGAACAGGGTAAACAAATAGGCAAAGAAACAAAAGGAAAGGGCTGTCGGGCAAAAGTGTTGGTAAAAACCGCTATGACTGTTGAAAATTCAATGGTTATGGCGGTTTTGCTGATTTGCAGGAAAAAGTCCGCGTCAGGCAAAATGCGTATGAACGCCGCGGATTCATTTGCCGAGTCTTGCCGGCGAAGCTTGCGAGGTCTGCGAAGTTTGCGAAAGCTGCGAAGATCCGGCAGCGCCGCTTGATGCCGCTGGATTAAGGATGGCCATGTTGACAAAAAACAGAGAAAATGGAATTTCAGTCAACAAAATAACGGAAAGAAGGGGCCGACATGATATGAAGTGCATCTGAATGTTGACCA
>CALXJA010000175.1 GCA_944388465.1 uncultured Emergencia sp. | reverse complement strand
GTACGCTTCGCTGGGAGGTCCGTAAATATCGCCCTCATATCTCATCGATTATGTCTCCTGTCTTCTGTTTCGTCTTACATTTTTTCCGGCGCTTTCATGCCGAGAAGCTCCAGTCCGTTTTTGATCGCCGTCTTCGCCGCTATAACCAGCGCAACCTTGGTGATTTTCTCCTGTTCATTGTCGGTCAGGATGTGTTCGTCATGATAGAAACGGTTGAAGCCCTGCGCCATATCTACAATATGACGAGTGACAATGGAAGGTTCATAGCGCTGTCCTGCATCGACAACCACATCCGGGAATTTGTACAGGAGCTTGACCAGTTCGTATGCACTCTCACTGCGCAGACAGCTGTAATCCACATCCTGCAGCGATGCAGCTTTTGCTGTGATCTCTTCTCCGGCACGACGCAGCACGCTGGCGCATCTGGCGTGGGTATACTGCACATACGGACCGGTTTCCCCGTCGAAGTTCAGTACCTTATCCCATTTGAACACGTAATCTTTGATCCGGTTGTTGGAAAGCTCCTGGAAGATGACCGCGCCGATGCCGACGATCCTGGCCGTTTCGTCTACCGCTTCATCCGAAGCGTCAGGATTCTTTTCTCTGATGATCTCGCGGGTTTTTTCCACTGCTTTGTTCAGAACGTCCTCGAGGAAGACCACACGTCCGTGTCTTGTCGACATGGTGCCGTCTTCCAGACTGACCAGTCCAAACGGCACATGTACACAGTCTCTCGCCCAGTCATAGCCTAAAAGCTCTACGATCTGGATCCATTGCTGGAAATGCAGATTCTGCTGAGAAGCAACGACATAAATGTTTTTATAGAAATCATAGGTTTCTTTTCTGTAAACCGCTGCCGCAATATCTCGGGTAATATACAGCGTCGAACCGTCGGATTTCGTAATCAGCGCCGTACCCAGTCCGTATTCCTCCAGATCGACTACATGGGCGCCCTGGGACTCTTTCAGCAGTCCCTTTTCCTCCAGCTCTTTTACAAAGCGCGGCATCTTGTCCGAGTAAAAACTCTCGCCGTTGTAAGAATCGAAGGTGATTCCCAGCATATCGTATACCCGGGTAAATTCTTTCAGAGACTCGTCGCGGAACCACTGCCACAGCTCCACTTCTTCTTTTTCCCCTCTCTCCAGCTTAGCGAAGATCTCTCTGGCCTCGTCGTCGAGTTCCGGGTGCTGTTCTACCTCTACATGAAATTTCGTATAATAGTGCAGCAGGGTTTTGATCGGCTCCCGGATGACATCCTCTTTGTTTCCCCAGTGTCTGTATGCGCAGATCATCTTGCCGAACTGGGTGCCGTAATCGCCCAGGTGGTTGATCCGGATAACTTTATAGCCAAGGGCATCGTAGATCTTGTAAATGGAATTGCCGATGACCGTGCTGCGGATATGGCCGATATGAAACGGCTTGGCAATATTCGGCGACGAATATTCGACGATAACCGTTTTGCCCTGACCGACATCGGTTCTCCCGAACGCATCCTTTTGCTGCAGCACTTCTTCCAGCGTATCCTTGACGAATACCTCTTTGGAAATAAACATATTAACGTAAGCATTGACCTGTTCCACCTTTTCAAAAAGCGGAGAATCTGCGATGCCCTCCGCAATGCCTTTGGCGATCAGCGGCGGCGCTTTCCGCAGAAGTTTTGCCAGACGAAAACACGGAAAAGCGTAGTCTCCCATCTTTGTATCCTGCGGCACTTCGATCATATCCTGAATCTCGGACAGCTCCAGGCCGTCTACATGCCGGGCGATCAATCCGGCGATCTCTTCTTTAAAATTGACCATTTTCTATCTCCTTCTCTGAAATTATACTAATTCCCCGTCTACGCAGCAGCTCTGCAAAGCATCCGTATCCGGCTGTCAGCCGTCCGGAAAAGGTTCCGTCATAAATCTGTCCGCTGCCGCAGGAGGGACTGTTGGCTTTTAGTATGGCGCCCTCCACAGGCTCGCCCCGGCGCTTGGCCTCCTGCAACGCCCTTTCCAGAGAGAGCGCCGCACCCCGCTCAAAAGCTCCGGTAACGTCTTTTCCCTCTCTGTCCATGATTTTTTCTCCCACATATTCTGCCGGCGGCCGTGGGACAGGCAGACCGCTGAGCCCTTCCGGGCAGACCTCCAGAATGCTGTGTCTGGAAGCAAAGTCCGCCACTGGTCTGCAATAGTTATCTCCGCCGTTATATTTACAGCTGCGTCCTAAAAGACAGGCGCTGATCAGATACATAAATCATCACGTCCTCTTTAACTTTACTATCGTTACGCCTTCGCCGCCTTCATTATAATTGCCTTTGCGGAAGGATGCAACATGCTTGTTGGTTTTCAGCATCCGCCGTATCCCTTCTTTGAGGATGCCTTCCCCCCGGCCGTGGATGACCGTCACCTCTTCAAGTCCTGCCACGTAGGCATCATCCAGATACTTATCCACATCCATCAGCGCATCGTCCAGATTTTCTCCCTGTACGTTGATGGAGATCGATACCGTCTGCGCTTTACTCTTGTACAAACTGCCGTACCGTGTGCTTTTCTCTTTCTTCTTTTTTGTGCCGTCGTTGATGAGCATCAGGTCGTCGACATTGAGACTGGCTTTCATGATGCCCACCTTGACCAGAAGATCCCCCTTTTCATCCGGCAGAGACAAGACCTCGCCGTTTTGATCCAGGGAAAGCACCTTGACTCTGTCCCCGATACGGATCGCCGAAGCTTCAATGGGATTGCTGTTGGTCTGGCGGATAATTTTCTCCGCGTACTTGGCTTCTGTCTCCTTGAGCTTCTGCCGGCTTCTGTTGAAACGGCGGTTCCGCTCGCCCATGCTTTCCAGCCGGGAAAGCTCCTTCAGCTCTTTCTGTACCTGCCCGGCAGTCTGACGGGCGTCTTTCAGAATCATCCGCGCCTCTTCTCTGGCGTCGGCAATGATCTTCTCTTTCTTTTTCGCCAGCTCCGCCAGCTGCCTGTCCATCTCTTCCTGTTTCTTCTTCATGGCGGTATTGATCATCACGGCTTCATCCCGCTCTGCCTCGGCCTGTTTCTTGTCCTTTTCGATGGCGCTGATCACATCCTCAAACTGAATATCGCCTCTTTCGATCAGCTGTCCGGCTCTTTCGATCAGCTCTTCCGGAAGTCCCAGCTTTTGAGAGATCTCGAAGGCGTTGGATTTTCCCGGGATACCGATGGAGAGCCTGTAGGTCGGACTCAGCGTCTCCACGTCGAATTCCATCGACGCATTTTCGACACCGTCTGTAGACAAGGCATATTTCTTCAATTCGTTGTAATGCGTCGTTGCCGCAGTTGCCGCCCCTTTCCGGTAAAGCTCTTCCAGCACCGCGATGGCCAGAGCCGCGCCCTCGGTAGGATCCGTTCCGGCGCCCAGCTCATCCAGCAGCACCAGCCTGCCGATTCCCGCTTTATTGACGATCTCCACGATGTTTTTCATCTGTGAAGAAAAGGTGGACAGGCTCTGCTCAATGCTCTGCTCATCACCGATATCGGCAAAAATGTCTGTATAAACCGGAATGCGGCTTTCACCGGAAGCCGGAATATGCAGACCGCTGAGCGCCATCAGAGAAAGGAGTCCGATCGTCTTCAGCGTTACCGTCTTGCCGCCGGTATTCGGACCGGTGACGACTAAAGTACGGTAATCCTTTCCCAGTGCGACATTGATCGGTACTGCCTTGATCCGGTCGATCAGCGGATGCCTTCCCTGCCGGATCATCAGGCAGCCGTTCTCATCGATCTTAGGTTCTTCTCCCTCCATGAGCCGCGAAAGCTTTCCCTTTGCCATGATAAAATCAAGACGGATCAGCAGCTCCTGGTTGTTGCGGATGTCGTGCCGGTATTCGGCCACGGCAGAAGAAAGCTCCGCCAGAATCCGGGCGATCTCCGCCTGCTCGGCCAGTTCCAGTTCCCGAAGCTCGTTATTGAGATTGACGATAGACTGCGGTTCAATAAACAGCGTTGCACCGGCCTTAGACTGATCGTGGACGATTCCCGGGAATCTGGCTCGATGCTCCTGCTTCACCGGTATGACGTAGCGACCGTCCCGCAGCGTAACGATGGTATCCTGCAGATATGTCCGATTCTCTGTGGAATTGACGATCTGACTGATCTTGTTTTTTATCGCTTCGTTCTGTCTGGCCATGCTTCTGCGGATGCTCCGAAGCTCCGATGAGGCGTTGTCGCTCATCTCATCCTCGCTGAGGATGCACTGTTCGATACGCTGAGCCAGAGACGGCTTCGGCTGCAGAAGCTCGGTCATGGCACGGATCGCCGGAAGAGGCGGAAGATCTCCGCTTTTCATAAAGCTGACGATCCGCCCTGTAATATTGAGATTGTACCCGATCTGCAGCAGCTGGCGCATAGACAGCACCCCGCCTTTTGCCGCAAACTGCACGCTTCCTGCTATATCGTAGATACCGCCTGTAGGCAGCGGCCCTTTACGTACAATAAGGTCAACTGCTTCCGTAGTTGACCTTAATTCTTCTGAAATTACGTGAATATCGGTGAAGGGCGTCAGTTCATCGATCATCGCGGCTGTCATTTCACAGCCGGCTTCGCTTCTTAAAAGCTCTGTGATTTTTTTGTACTCTAAAACATCGAGTGCTTTTTTATTCATGTCATTACTCCGCAAACCGCGGGTCTATTTTTCCTCCCCGCTGTTTTTCCATTTTTCCAGTTCGCTTTTCAGCTGAATGTTTTCCATCTGCAGATCGAAGAAGGAATTTTCGTACTCTGTACATTTGGCCTGAAGCTCTTTGAACTTTTCATCGTTCTCTCTCTTCTGGTTCTTCATCTCGGACATATTGTCCTCGTACCGCCGGGTATTCTGCTTAGCGTCTTCCCACATCTTCAGATAGTATTTAGAATCATTTTCCAGCTGTGTCTTGGCGATTCTCAGCTGCTCGATCTGATTCAACGCTTCAAAATATTCTTCTGCGATATTTACCGCAGACAGGATACTGATGCTTCCCTGGGCAGAATCTCCGGCGACTCTGCTGATCAGGCGCATTTTGTTATCAACATATTCGGCAATTCTCTTGATCTCCTCCTCGGATTTATCTCCGGAGATGGTGTATTCCTGTCCGTAGATCTTTACGGTCACCTTGCTTTCCATGCGTTCCTCCATTCACGTTTTCGCCTTGCCGCTTTCGCTTCGCCCCGCTCCCGCGGGCGTCCTGACAGGAACCCTGTCAGCCATTTTCCTGCACCTGCCGGGCAGGCTCGAAAAATCCGGTTCAAAAAATCCGGTCTGAAAAATGAGGTCAGGACTCCCTTATCACGGCGCTGCATTTATCTTTCAGGACGGTAAGGATCTGATTCTGAACGGCGTCAACTTCTTCGTCGGTCAGTGTCCTTTCGTCGCTCCTGTAGGTCAGACTGAACGCAACGCTCTTTTTCCCTTCTTCGACCTGTTTTCCTCTATATACGTCAAACAGCTTTACTTCTCGCAGAATTTCGTTTCCGGCAGATTCGATGATCTTTTTGATATCGCCCACCTGCAGCTCCTCATCGACGATCATCGCCACATCCCGGGAAGTCGACGGGTACTTCGGCGGCTGATGATACTGGATTTCTTTTTCTGAAAGCTCCACGATCAGATCGAAGAACAGTTCCGCCACATAGGCTCTGGTACCGATACCGAAATTCTCTGCCACATCCGGGTGGATCTCACCCATGATGCCAAGTTCGACCGGCTCGCCGTTTTTATCAGTCGTGGCAATACGCGCGCAGCGTCCCGGATGGTAAGTGCCGTATTCCGATTCTGCGGTAAAATCCAACGTTTCGATTCCCAGTCTTTCCAGCAGCCGCGTCACCATTCCTTTAAGGGTAAAGAAGTTTTCTTCCGCTCCGTAAACACCAATACAGAGATTGTGGCTTTCGTGCGGCAGTTCCCCTTCGATCATATTCGGAGAAAAGGTCAGATCCAGTTCGTAGGCTCTGACTTTCTCCAGATTCCTGGAATAGTTCCTTCCCAGTACTTCCAGCATGCTCGGTGTCAGCAGGGTCCGCATCGCCTGCGTATCTTCTCCCAGAGGATTGACCAGTTCCACCAGATCTCTTTCCCAGGAGTCAGCGGCAATTCCCGCTGCATCCAGTATTTTCTGGTTAGTGAAAGAGAACGTCTTGATCTCATTGGCTCCCATACCGCCGAGAATCTGTCTGGTCTGATCCCGCATCAGCCAGTTTTTGGAGAACTCCGTCATCGTTGCAACCTTCGGCAGCGTCAGAGGCAGATTATCGTAGCCATAGAGTCTGGCAATTTCTTCTACGCAGTCGATTTCTTCTTTCATATCCTGGCGGACTGTCGGCGGTGTAACCAGCATGACATCGCCCTCGCCTTCCACCTTCATATCCAGTCTCTGCAGATAACCGGTCATCTCTTCGCGGGAAATGTCAATGCCGAGAATCTTGTTGACCTGGCTGACTCTGCATCGGATAGTCGGCGCTTTTTCCGGATTCGGATATACATCGACACTTCCATTGAGCACCTTGCCGCAGCCCAGCATTTCTACCAGTTTGCAGACACGATCCGCTGCGGCTTCACAGAGATTCGGATCGATCCCTCTCTCATATCTGGCTGCCGCTTCCGTTTTCAATCCCAGTTTTTTAATGGAGCGGTGGATGCTGGTCTTATCGAAACAGGCGGATTCAATGACGACCGTATTCGTATCATCGACGATCTCCGAATCCAGACCGCCCATGATCCCTGCGATACCGATAGGCTTTTCCGCATCGTTGATCATCAGCGTATCATCGAAGATCTGACGTTCGGTCTTGTCCAGTGTCACAAAGGTATCTCCATCCCTGGCCATATCCACGATAATATGGCGTCCGGCAATGCTGCGGATATCAAATGCGTGCAGCGGCTGACCGTACTCCAGCATAACAAAGTTGGTAATATCGACCATATTGTTGATCGGTCTCATGCCGTTTGACATCAGACGTTTCTGCAGCCACCACGGTGATTGCTCGATCTTGACATCCTTGATGATGCGCGCAGTATATCGTCTGCACTTTTCATTGCGGATCTCTGCAGTAATATAGTCAGAAGCATTTTCATCCGTTTTTTCACATTCCGTATCCGGATACGTCATCTTTTCTTCAAACACGGCAGCCGCTTCTTTAGCCAGACCCAGCATGGACAGACAATCCGGCCGGTTAGGGGTAATGCAGAAATCAACGGCATAATCATGCAGCTGCAGAGCCTCGGCAAAATCCTCGCCCAGATGATCATCCCAGTTTCCCGGAAGGAGCCAGATCCCATCCTTGGATATCATCGGCGCCACTTTATCTTCATAGCCCAGTTCCTGCGGGGAGCATAGCATACCGTTGGATTCGACTCCGCGCAGCTTCCCGCTGGTAATGGTCACGCCGCCTTCGACCTTCGGCTGTCCGTGAAGAGGACCGGGAATATGGCTGCCGTCAACCGCTACCGGCACATACGCACCTTCGTAAATATTGGCAGCGCCCGTCACGATCTGCAGCGGTTCTGCTTCGCCGACATTCAGCTGGCAGACCACCAGTTTGTCGGCATCGGGATGCTTTTCAATCCTGTCGATTCTCCCCAGCTTGACACCGGAAATTCCCGTTCCGATCTCCTCACAGGTCTCCAGATCCGATCCGCTCATGATCATGCGGTTCAGGAACTCCTCAACAGGTACGTTGATGTCTGTATAATCTTTTAACCATTGTAATGATGCTATCATTCTGTTTTCCTTCCTTTTCTAAACCGTTCTTATTTCTGTTTCCGCCGTTGCTTCACGCTTTCTCTTTTTCCTATTTGAACTGATCGAGAAAACGCATATCGTTCTCATAAAGCAGACGGATATCGTCGATTCCGTATTTCAGCATGGCAATTCTCTCTACGCCCATACCGACAGCAAAGCCGGTATATTTTTCTGTGTCGATACCGCCCGCCTGATGTACATGCGGATGCGTCATGCCGCAGCCGAGGATTTCGATCCAGCCGCTGCCTTTGCATACCGGGCATCCCTTGCCCCCGCATTTGAAACAGGAAACGTCCATTTCTGCGCTTGGTTCAGTAAACGGGAAATGGCTCGGTCTGAATTTGGTTCTGGTCTGCGGTCCGAACAGCTTTTTGGCCATATAATCCAGAGAGCCCTTCAGATCACCCATCGTAATATCTTCTCCGATCACCATCATCTCGATCTGGTGGAAGGTTGGAGAATGGGTAGCATCCGGTGTATCACAGCGGTAACATCTTCCCGGGATCAGAACCTTGTACGGAAGAGGCAGTTCCAGCTCTGCACGAACCTCTGCAGAAGAGGTATGCGGTTTCAGAACGTGCTCCTCGTGAGATCCTTTGATATAGAAGGTATCGGTCATATCTCTTGACGGATGGTTTTCCGGAGAATTCAGCGCATCAAAGGTATTATAAACGGTTTCTACGTCCGGTCCTTCATAGACTGCATAACCCATGGAACGGAATATATCAACGACTTCATCGATAGTCTGGGTGATCGGATGTTTCACCCCGTAAGGGATCTCTATTCCCGGTTCGGTCACATCGATCTTTTCCGCTCTGAATCTGGCGGCTCTGGCTTTTTCCTTCACCTCTGCTGCCTTTTCTGCCAGAAGGTTCTCAAATTCTGCCTTTACCTTGTTCGCTGCCATACCCAGCGCCTTTTTCTCTTCCGGCGGCAGTTTGCCCATAGAGCGAAGGATCTCCGTCAGCTGACCTTTTTTACCCAAAATCTTTACTCTGATTTCTTCCGTATCCTCTATAGAAGTCGCCTTGTTCAGCTGTTCTTTGGCTTCTTCCAGTAATTTGCTCAATTTTTCCTGCATTTTTTTACCTCGCTTATTTGTTTGCTTATTCGTTTTTTCCTCTCCGCTGTACCTCGTACATCAAAATGCCTGCGGCTACAGCGGCATTTAAGGATTCCAGCTTTCCCTCCATGGGAATTCTGATCAGAATATCGGCCATTTTCTCCAGTTCTTCCGATACGCCGCCGCCCTCGTTGCCGATGACCAGGGCCGTATCGCGGGAAATGTCCGTGTCATAGTAATAATTGTCGCTTTTAAGGCTGGTGACCGCCAGTTTTTTTCCGAGCCGGTCTGTCAGCTTCTTCAATTCCCTATTGTCCCCGACCTGAACAATAGGGATCCTAAAGACAGTTCCGGCTGCCGCCCGAATCGTCTTCGGTGAAAAGATATCTGCCGTTCCTTTGATTGCGATAACGGCCGCATATCCGGCGCCCTCCGCGGTGCGGATGATCGTTCCGATGTTGCCCGGATCCTGAAGCCGATCCAGAACCAGAAGATTGGCGCCTGAACCGCACCGTGCGGTCAGCTGCTCCAACGTCCAGCTTCGCTTTCTGACCACCGCAGCTATGCCCTGACTGCTCTCCGTCTGTGCAATCTGCTCAAAAACAGCAGGTTTTACGATGTATGTATCCATTTTCTCCCGAGAGAGAAACGGGTACGCAGCATAGCGGTTCTCGCTGACCAGAACGCAGCGTACATCCTCCGCCGGCGCTTCACCGATCAGGTTCGGCCCTTCGATCAGATAAAGTCCTTCTCTGTCGCGGTATTTTCGCTGCTGCAGCTTCCGGCAGTCTTTGATTATTCTGTTTTCTGCTGAATGAATGGTCTTGATCATAACAGAAAATCACAGGTATCTATAAAAAGATAAACGTAAAATCCAATAAATTGCTTCCACCGCAAACAGGTGGCCGTCCGCCTCGTGCGCCTTGCGCTCTCGGCGGGACTTGTATCCCATAATCAAGAAAAGCCGGTCGCTGTGGCTGCCGGCTTTCAGAATGCGCTGACGTCTTATTTCTGACCGCGTAGAAAATCAGGAAGATCGAATCTTGAATTTCTCTTGTCCTCGTTTTTCGTCTCGTCAAAGATCTCCCCGAGTGTCACGCTCCTTCCCGTCAGACCGTTCTCGGTAACGACTTCATTGGACTTTTTTTCGTAGCCGCCGTAATTGAGCGGTTCGGCATCCAGTCCCTCTCCAAAACCTGTCGCAATAACCGTGATGGCGATCTCGTCGTTCATCGTCTCGCTGACTGCTGCACCAAAGATCAGGATCGCTTCCCGATCTGCCTGTTCTTCTACCATGCTGGCAATTTCGTTGACTTCCAGCATACCCAGATCGTAGCCGCCGGATACATACAGCAGAATCGCTCTGGCTCCGGCAATCGTGGTCTCCAGCAGCGGGCTCTCGATAGCCGACTTCACCGCATCCTTGGCACGGTTCTCGCCGCTTCCGCGGCCTACGCCCATATGCGCTATGCCTCTGTCCGTCATGACAGACTTGACGTCGGCAAAGTCTACATTGATCAGAGCAAAATCGGAAATCAGATCCGAAATGCCCTGGACGCCCTGTCTCAGCACATCGTCGGCCATATTAAAGGCTTCCAGCATAGACGTATTCTTCTCGCAGTTCTGCAGGAGCTTGTCGTTGGGAACAACAACGAGAGAATCCACATATTTTTTCAGAAAGCTCAGACCCAGTTCCGCCTGATCCTTTCTCTTTTTTCCTTCAAAAGAAAACGGTTTGGTTACAACCCCCACCGTCAGGATACCCAGATCCTTTGAGGCCTTGGCGATGATCGGCGCTGCACCGGTACCCGTACCGCCTCCCATACCGGCGGTGATGAATACCATATCCGATCCTTCCAGCAGATCGGTGATCTCGTCGAGCGTCTCCTCAGCAGAGCGCTGCCCTACCTCAGGATTTCCTCCCGCACCCAGCCCTCTGGTGAGCTTCTCGCCGATCTGTACTTTTGTTTCTGCCTTACATCTATTCAGAGCCTGCTTATCGGTATTGATCGCGATAAACTGTACGCCCTTTAAATCAGCTTCCATCATTCGGTTGACTGCATTGCAGCCGCCTCCGCCGACGCCGATGACCTTGATGACCGCTGAATTATCCTGCTCTCTCTCAAATTGCAGCATGTTTAATAGCCTCCTTGCATCCCATAATATAATTTATTCTATCACAAAACTACTTGCTTTGCATCACTTTTTTTCTCATACTTTTCCTTGAAAAATACCCGTTCCTATCCTCTAAAATTCCGGTGAAAACGACATATAATCGCCGTTGCCCAGACTGATCGTTCCCCGGGTCGTATCACTTTTGAGCAGGTTGTTGACAACCTTCTGCAAATTACCGTTTTCCAGCGCCGTTATCATCTGCTTCGGCGTTCCTCTGACGATCAGGGTGTCATAGATATATGCCCGGAAGACCGCTTTCGTCGTGTCGATCTTTTTGAAAAAGATATCGCCGTCGACCATGGCGTTGAGGACAGACAGCGTGTCAGCCAGCTTTGCCGATTCTTCAACACCCACTTTTTTCCCGCGTTCCAGCTTGTTGACGGTAAACCCGGTCAGCAGTGTGATCTTGGGATCGATCTCTCCCTTTCGCAGCACGATGCCCTGATCGTCGATGACGATATACGCATCTCCATAGATGAGCGCCGCCGTCTGCCGGCGCTCTTTGACCTGAATGACCAGCTTATCCGGAAGACTGCGCTTCACATCCACGGTGACAAAATACGGATCTTCCCGCAGCCTGTCCCGAATATCCGAAGCGCCTGTTCCCCAGAAGATGTTTCCTCCGGTTTGCGCGCCGGCGATATTCATCACCTCTTCGTCGGTGTAGTAGTGATTGCCCCTGACCTCGATCGTTTCAACAGCAAAAAAGCCAGACGACAAAAACAAGCCCGTTGCTGCGATGATCCCCAGGAACAGGAGAAAACGCAGCAGGTAGTTTTTCTTCCTTCTGACTTTCTTCTTGCGATCTATTTCTCTGAACTCGATATTCTCATAGTTATCGCTCATCCCGTTTTATCTCCGTGTAAATCTGCTCCGTTGCGGCCAGCGGTGCACATTCTCTGCTGGCTCTGCTCATTTCCTGCAGCAGCTGCGGATTATTTCTGAGCTTCATCACCTGACTGATCAGCGCCTCGGCAGTCAGATCCTTTTCTTCGATCAGTATCGCTCCGCCTCTGTCCGCAACCGACTTCGCATTGAAGTACTGATGGTTCCCTGTCACATTCGGCGACGGGATCAGAACCGACGCTTTGCCGCAGACTGTGGTCTCTGCCACCGAAAGCGCTCCCGCCCTGCTGATGATCAGATCCGCCGCGCCTAAATAGTTCTGCATATCATTGATATAGGATCTGATCCTTACATTCGGCTGCACATCGATGCCCTTTTTCTTTGCCTTGTCCAGGATCTCTTCATAATACTGATCCCCTGTTCCGAAGATAAAGGTAACGCCCGGATGACCGTTTACCGCCTCCATAAGCGCAAAGCCTACTTCATTGATCTTTTCCGCTCCCTGGCTTCCGCCAAAAGAGAATACGACAAAATCGCCGGCCGGTATGCCCAGCTTTTCTCTGGCCGCTGCCGGATCTACATCGTAAAATCGCTTTCTGACCGGGTTTCCCGTGACCACATGTTTTTCCGGCTCGTGAAAATAGCGTCCCGCCTCCGGAAAACCGAGAAATACCTTCTGTGCAAATTTTTCCAGTGCTTTGTTGGCCACTCCCGGAAACGCGTTCTGTTCGTGAAGATAGCATCTTGCTCCGTATTTATGACCTGCGTACATGACCGGCACGCAGACAAAACCGCCGGTTCCGATCACCACATCCGGCTTGAACTTTTTCATGATCCGGTAAGACTGCCCGATCCCCCGCAGGGTGGAAAGACCCGTATCAAAAATCTTGAAAAGATTCCTCCGATCCAGCCATTTGGCCGATACCAGCTCCATCGGATAGCCGGTTCCCGGTATAATGTCCTTTTCCAGTCCGATGCTGTTGCCCACGTACAGGATAGACGAATCCGGCTCCTTTTCTTTTATCTTATCCGCAATGGCAATAGCCGGATAGATATGTCCTCCGGAACCGCCGCCGGTTACGATCACTCTCATATCTGTTTTCCTTTCTCTTTCTTAACCACAGCCGTCTGCCCCGAGCTCTGTCTGGATACGTTCAGCACGATTCCGGCGCAGGACATAAAAATCCAGAGTGCATTTCCGCCATAGCTGATGAACGGCAGCGCTACGCCGGTCGGAGGCATGGAAGAAGTCACTACCGCCACATTGAGAATCAGCTGCAGCCCGATCATAATGGTGATTCCGCCGGAAAGCAGCATACCGAAACGATCCGGTGCGTTGAGGCACACATGGAAGCAGCGCCAGAGCAGTACGCAGAACAGACCGAGCAGAACCAGCAGGCCTACAAACCCCAGCTCCTCGCCGATAATCGCCAGAATAAAATCATTCTGCGGTTCAGGCAAATACAGGTTCTTTTGTATGCTCTTTCCCAGTCCTACGCCAAAAAGCCCGCCTGACCCCAGAGCCAGCAGCGACTGCACCACCTGAAAGCCTTCGCCCAGCGCATCGGCAAAAGGATCCAGAAAGCTGATGATCCGTTCTTTCCAGTGAGACGCGCCGATCTTGTCGCCGACCAGGATCAGTCCCCCTATAACCGCCGCGCCCAGTCCGCCGGCAATAAAAATATACCGCCACTGCAATCCGGCCAAAAACATGATTCCGGCAATGATGCCGCAGACCGTGATCGCCGTCGACAGATTCGGCTGCTTGATGATCAGTCCGCCGAAAACGATCATCAGTAAAAGCAGCGGCAGTACGCCCCGGCGGAAGGAAAGGATCCTTTTGGGATCGCCTGCCAGAAAGGCCGCCGTGAAAATGATCACCGCAGGCTTGGCAATTTCTCCCGGCATGATCGTAAATCCTACGTAAATGGCTCTGGTAGCGCCGTTTTCCTCCAGGCCTAACGGTGTAAACAGCAGGACCAACAATACAAAACTGGCCAGCAGGATCAAAATCGACAGTCTGCGGTAGAGATGATAATCGATCCTTGAGCAGATCGCCATAAGCACGAATCCGCTGACGGCAAATATCCCCTGCCGGATCAGATAGTCATACGGTGATCCGGAAGAACTGATCGATTTGTAATAACTGGCGCTGAATACCATCACGACGCCGAAGATGACCAGGATCGTCACCATCGCGATGATGACAAAATCGCTCTGTCTTAAGTTTTGTACCGTTTTCCCTTTTGCCTTCATTATCGTTCCAATCCGTTGACACACTGTTTAAAGTGTCTTCCCCTCTGTTCAAAGTTGTCGTACATATCCCAGCTGGCACAGGCCGGAGAAAGGAGTACCGTATCTCCCGGCACAGCCATTTCATAAGCTCGCTTTACACATTCATCCATATCCCGGCAGTAGACATAATCCGTAAATCCCTGCCGGTCTGCCGCTTCCTGGATAAAATGCGCGTCTCTGCCCAGCAGAATCAGTTTCTTCACCCTGCCTCCAAAGGCGCTGACAAATTCGTCAAATTCCTGTCCTTTGGCGTCGCCGCCGGCAATCAGCAGAATGTTTTTCTCCACAGCCTTCAGCGCCGTGACCGCGGCATCCACATTAGTCCCTTTGGAGTCGTTGTAATATTTTACTCCTTCGATCTCCCCGCAGAACTCCAGCCGGTGCTCTACGCCGCCAAAAGCCGTAATACTGCTTCCGATGGTCTTTGGGTCAATACCGGAAAAATACGCGATAGCCGCTGCTGCCAGTGCGTTTTCCAGGTTATGCGCCCCGATGATCTTCAACTGATCCGCTGCGCATATATCTATTATATTACCCTCTTCCTCTTTGATGACGATCCTGCCCGCTTTGATGAACGCGCCCAGCTGCAGTTCTTCCTGTCTGCTGAACGGAATCACTTTGGCGCGGCAGTCTGCCGCCAGCCTGTAACAGGTTTTATCGTCGTAATTGATGATCAGATAGCCATCCTCGCGCTGATTGGCGAAAATACGCGCCTTTGCCCGGCCGTATTCCTTCATGGTATGATGACGGTTGAGATGATCCGGCGTTAAATTGAGGATGGCCGACACCGCCGGTTTAAAATACTTTGTCGTTTCCAGCTGGAAACTGCTGGTTTCCGTCACCAGCCAGGAATCCTCCTCTGCGTCTACAGAAGCGGAAATGACGGCTGTGCCGATATTTCCGACCACATAGGTTTTTCTTCCGGCTGCCTTAAAGATCTCTCCGACCAGTGTCGTCGTCGTCGTTTTGCCATTGGTTCCCGTGATCGCCACATAATTCCCGCTGCCGATGCGGAAAGCGATCTCCAGTTCTCCGACGATCTCCACGCCTTTTTGCTCCGCCTCCACGATGAAAGGAAGCTCAGGGCTTACGCCCGGACTCAGGATCAGCATGTCGAACTCGCTCATGTCCGGCGGGATCTGATTAAAATAGCAGGTCACGCCCTGTCCGCGCAGAAACGCGCACAGCTGTGCGTCGATATCCTCTTCTTTTTTGACGTCCTGAATGGCTACCTGCGCCTGCAGGCGCAGCATGGCCTGAGCCGCGGCAATTCCCGATCTACCCAGTCCCACGATCAGGACGCGTTTATTCTTGATATTGTTCAGATTTGCTTTCATCTCTCATCTATCCTTCCGTCTGTTTTCAGATACACAGAATCAAATAGGCGATAACGCAGCAGACGATGGCGACCAGCCAAAACATGACCACCACGTGTTTTTCCTTCATACCGCCCATCTCAAAATGATGATGGATCGGCGCCATGCGGAAGACCCGCTTTCCGGTCGACTTAAAGGATACTACCTGAATGATCACCGACAGCGCCTCCATGACGTAAATAAATCCGGCTACCGGCAGCAGCAGCTCAGCCTTCATGATGATGGCCGCCGAGGCCAGCGCGCCGCCCAGCGCCATAGAACCGGTATCACCCATAAACAGTTTTGCCGGATATTTGTTGAACATCAGAAAGCCCAGACAGGCTCCGGTCAGTGCGCCGCAGAAGACCATGGCCGAGTCGTGACTGAACTGGATCGCTACAATGCCGAAGAAAAAGGCTACCAGTGCAGTGACACCGGACGACAGGCCGTCCAATCCGTCGGTAAGATTCACCGCATTTGCCATAGCCACAACGACAAAAGCCACAAAAGGAATATAGAACCAGCCAAAATCAACGTAACGGTCGATAAACGGAATCCAGACATCGGTACCGTATCCGGAGAATCTGGCCATATAGACGGCAAGTCCCACGGCAAACAGAATTTGCAGAACCAGCTTCTGCCACGCCCGGAGTCCCAGATTGTGCTTTTTCGTAACTTTAATAAAATCGTCCAGGAAGCCGATCAGACCAAAAAGGAAGGTTACAGCCAGCATAACGGCAGAATCCGCCGTAAAATGCCCGCCGGCAGCGGTCATCAGAAGCAGAGCGCCAAAAATCGCAATGCCGCCCATCGTCGGCGTACCTGCCTTGGATAAATGGGATTTCGGTCCCTCCTCCCGGATAAACTGCTGAAACTGTCTGTGTTTCAGAATCGGTATTTCGGTAGCCGTTAAAACGGCCGAAGCCACAGTTGCCAGAGCGGCGACAAAAATCAGTTGGATGATCAGCATAGTTTTTTTACTCCTGTTCTTTCAATATCTCAGCTGCAACTTGTTCCATTTCCATCAGGCGTGAACCTTTGACCGCAATCACATCTCCCGGACGGAAGAGATCCTTTATCTTTGGATAGAGCTCTTCCTTGCGGGAAAAGTGCATCAGACCTTCCTCTCCGCGCACGTCCGCATAGCCGGCTGCAATATCTTCCGCCTTTTCTCCAACAGTGATCAGCAGATCCAGCCCCTGCCTGCCGGCATATTCGCCTACCTGGCGATGATATTTCTCTGAGTCTCTGCCCAGTTCATTCATTCCTGCCAAAATGGCAATCCGCCGCCGGCCTTCGGTATGGATCAGCGTATCGATCAGTGATCGCATGGAAGCCGGCGCGGCGTTATACGTATCGTCGATAACGGTTATCCCGTTTTTTTCCTTCACGGCCAGACGCTTTCCCGTAAGTTCCAGCCGCGTGAGCCCTTTCAGCGCTTCCTCCACGGTAATGCCCAGCGGCCTGCAGGCCGCGATGGCCAGCGCAGAATTTACCGCATTATGCGCGCCGGGAACAGAAAGCTCTACTTTGTATTCTTTGCCTTCTGCCGACAAGCGGTAGGCGACGCCCTTTTCTCCCAGATCCTGAATATCGCTGATCCGGTAATCTGCCCCCGCTTCCTGCCCCGCACGGACAATCCTGCATCCCTGCGGAAGCTGCGCCTGCCGCAGCATATCGCAGTCGCCGTTTATGACCAGCGTATTCTCCGCACCGAATTTTTCCGCTATTTCCAGTTTTGCATGAAGGATGCCTTCCCGGCCGTCCGAAAAGTTTTCAATATGCGATATGCCTACGTTGGTTATTATTCCGATATCCGGACGGATTATATCCGCTAAACGCCGAATTTCCCCGGCATGATCCATTCCCAGTTCAAAAACTGCCGCTTCCAGCGAGTGATCAAAGGAAAAAATCGTCAGCGGAACACCGACCTGATTGTTGAAATTCTTTATCGGTCTTCCCGTTCTGTATTTCTGCGACAGTATGGAGTAAACCATATCCCTGGTGCTGGTCTTGCCTACGCTGCCCGTCACCGCAACCGTCCGCAGGCACAGATCTCTCAGATATGCCGCCGCCAGCTCCTGCAGAGCCCGCGTCGTGTCACTGACCAGAATGACGCTGCAGTCCGCAAAATTTTCTGCGGCTCTCTCATCGGAGACCATCATGGCTCTGCAGCCCTTTTCGTACACCTGAGGCAGAAATTTGTGGGCGTCGTGCACCTCGCCGATGAGAGGCACAAAGAGATCTCCGGCCTTAGCCTGCCGTGAATCCGTGCAGACAGCCTGTATTCTGTTTTCTTTACTTCCGCTCAGCAGCCTTCCCTTTACCGCTGCTATCGCTTTTTCTATGGTAATCTCGTTCATGTTTCACCTTTTCTATTGACGCCAGAACCTCTTCCCGGTCGTCAAAGTGTAGTATCTGATCGCCTATGATCTGTTCATGCTCGTGACCCTTTCCCGCAATGACAGCGATTTCTCCATCTATACATCCGGACACAGCGAACCGAATGGCTTCTCTGCGGTCAGGAATAACGGTATAGGCTACGTCATGCTTTTTTACTTCTGTTATTATATCACGGATAATGGCCTGCGGGGATTCATTTCGCGGATTATCGGAGGTGATCACCAAAAAATCCGCATATCGGCAGGCTGCTTTACCCATGTCGGATCGCCGGTTTCGATCCCGCTTGCCGCCACAACCGAAAAGGCAGGTGAGCCGTTTGGGGCGGTATTCCTCCAGCGCCGCAAGAAGACTGCGCAAAGCCGTGCCGTTATGTGCATAATCGACGACGATCAATCCGCCGTTTTCCCGCGGAAAGACCTCCTGTCTGCCCGGTATCTGTATATTCCGCAGCGCTTCCGCAATTTGCGCGGGCTTTACCCCCATCCGGCTGCATACCGCTGCCGCCGCCATAGCATTGCTGCAGTTGAATCGTCCCGGAACCGGCAGAACCAGGTCAATATTATAATCCCCTTTGATCTGAAATTCCACTCCTAATTTCCCCGGCATTCTGACAGCCGCATAGTTTTCGGCTCGCAGAGCATTCTCTTTCCGGAAGCCGTAAGTGGTTATCTCTGCTCTGCAGGCCGCGCAAATTACCGTATGCAGAGGATCATCCCCGTTGATTACCGCAGCTCTGCACCGCCGGAAAAGCAGCGACTTGCAATAAATATATTCTTCCAGGCTGCTGTGTTCTCCCGATCCGATATGATCAGCAGAGAGGTTGGTAAATACCGCTATATCAAAGATCAGGCCTTCTACCCGGCCAAGTTTCAACGCCTGGGAAGAAACCTCCATCACCGCCGCTGCGCAGCCGTTGTCTGCCATTTCCCGCAGATATTTCTGAATGTCCGCCGATTCGGGCGTCGTCTGCCGGCTTTCCATCACCCGGCTCCCCGTGTCAATACAGACGGTACCGATCAGACCGGTCTTGCATCCGGCTTTTCTCAGAATTTCTGCAGTCATAAAGGCTGTTGTCGTCTTTCCCTTTGTGCCGGTAATGCCGATCAGGGTCAGTTCTTCAGCCGGAAAGCCGTACAGCGCTGCCGCCATGTGCGCCATGGCGGCTCGGGGATCTTCCGTGCAGATAACGGTGACCCTTTCCTCTCCGGCAAAGCCTGCCGGCATATGGCTGCACACTATGGCGCAGGCGCCTTTCTCTGCCGCGCTGCCGGCAAAATCGTGCCCGTCCGCATCTGCACCTTCGATACAGACGAACACGCTATCCTTTCTGCACATTTCAGAATGATAAACGATGTCCGACACCTCCCGGTCAAGAGAGCCGCAGAGACACCGGTATTCGATGTGTTTCAGAATTTCATAAAGCTTCAGTATAATCCTCTCGATTCTATATTCTCAGTCTATTCTCTGTATAAGTATACCTTTCCGCCTTTCTTTATCTTCTTTCCCGCCTTCGGATACTGATCGACTACCGTAAAGTCCTTTTTGCTGTTTGTTTTTGGCGTCACCTCGCATTTCAGGCCGTATCCGCCCAAAATCCCCATGGCATCGCTGTAGCTTTTTCCGGTAACATCGGGAACGTAAACATATTCGGAATCGATCTCCGACTTTTCTTCTTCTGTGTATTGCGGCTCGATGCCCAGATATGGCAAAGCGTTTTCCAGAAATTCCTTCGCAACAGGCGCTGCTGTAGCGCTGCCGAATTGTACGCCGGACGGGCTGTCAACAACCACCAGCACCACCAGCTGCGGGTCTTCCATCGGCGCCATGCCGATAAAGGATGAATAGGTGTCACTGGAATACTTTCCGTCGACCACCTTATCTGCCGTACCGGTCTTTCCGCCGATCCGATAGCCTGCGATCTTTGCATTGCCTCCGCCGCCCTCTTCGACGACATACTCCATGATCTTCTTCATCTCATCGGCCGTCTTGGAAGAGATCACCTTGCGGAGTTCCTTTGTCTCAAAGGTCTTGACGGTATCCCCGTCTGCGTCGCGAAGTTCCCGGACGACTCTCGGCTGCATCAGCACGCCGTCGTTGCCAATAGCGCAAACCGCCGTCACCAGCTGAATCGGCGTCATAGCGATACCCTGACCATAAGCCATGGTCGAAAGTTCCACAGGACCGATGGCATCCTTATCCTGGATAAGCGCCGAAGTTTCCGCCGGCAGATCTACATTGGTTTTCTGTGTGATCCCAAACATCTGCAGGTAATCGTAATAGGTATCCTTTCCCATTTTCAGCGCCAGCTGGATCTGCACCGGATTGCAGGAATTACCTACAGCCTGGGTCAGGGTTTCCGCACCGTGAGGTACAGTGCTCCAGCAATGGAGTGTGACATCCGTACCCGGCACGGTATAACCGATATTGCAGTAATATTCTGTATCCGGCGTGGTCACTCCCTCCTCCAGTGCGGAGGACGTGGTGATCAGCTTAAAGGTCGAACCCGGCTCATAGGTATCGCTGACAATGGGATTTCTCCACATTTCACTGAGATAAGCCGTCTGCTCCTTCACGCTCATCTTGTTGAAAGCCTCGATTTCGGACACGGTCACCGGCTGCGTCGGATCGTTGGGATCGAATCCCGGATTTGTAGCCATAGCCAGAATATCTCCCGTTTTCGGATCCATGACCAGGCACATGATACGGTTAGCCTTCGTCTCTTTCATGCCGTTGGCGATGGCGTTTTCGGCATAATGCTGCAGAACCTCGTCAACAGTCAGCACCACATCCAGTCCGTCTTCGGCCTGATAGTACTTCTCGCTGCCATAGGAAAGGGTATTGCCGTTAACGTCGGTATTCTTGATCCAGCGTCCGGCTACGCCGCTGAGATACTCATCGTACTGCTGCTCGATGCCGGATCTGCCCTCGTTATCATCATTGACGCTTCCCAGAAGCTGAGAAGCAAAATTGCCCAGCGGATAGTAGCGTTTGGTGTTTTCAGCGATCTCAATACCCGTGATCTCCAGGTCTCTGACCTTGTCAGCTGTCGCTTTATCCAGATATTTAGCCACCTTTACCAGCGCTTCTTCCTTTGTCAGCTTTTCCTCTACATCTTCGGCCTTCATATCCAGAATCACGGCCAGGTTGCTGCTGATCTCCTTTATCTGCTGTGCGTCTTTGTAATTCTCTTTCAGCTGAGACGGCCGGACCCAGACGGTATAGCACGTGGCGCTGGTGGCCAGCACCTTGCCGTTGGTGTCATATACCGAACCCCTTTTGGCTTCCAGCGGTATGTCGCTGGTCTGCTGCTCCGTCGCGATCTCGCTGTATTCCTCTGCTTTGACTACCTGTATCCAGGCCAGTCGGAAAGCCAGAAGCAGGATGATCACACACATCAGTCCAAAGGTGACGATGATTCTCTTTTTGTTTCTTCCGCTGATTTTTGCCATTTTCTCCATATCCCCCTATAGCCGTCAGCTTTCCGGAAAAGGTTCAGGATGCAGCCGCTTCCATTATCTGCCTATCTGCCGGTTCTCTGACTGTATTTTTCTGCTGTATAAAGAAAAGGCCAGACGTATGTATCTATTCGGTTGTCTGGCTGTTTTCCTATGAAATTATCACTATTATACTCCTGCCGGTCAATTATATGCCTGCTCTCTGATCGCCATGGCAAAATTACCTCCCGGCGCATCCTTATCGCTGACGTATATACATTCGCCTTCGTTCGGCCGGACCATACCCAGCTTTTCTGTAGCGACCTTTTCAATATGTTCAATATTGTTCGCACTCTTAATCTGTACATTCAGCGTGTCGATCTCGCCCTGCAGAGCCTGATTGTCGTCGATCAGCTTGTTGTTCTCGCAACGCAGCTCAGCCGCATAGGCGGTCAGTACAACGAGGATGATACATATAAAGCCGACGATCACCGTACCGGTCAATATTCTTTTTTTGTCCTGACTTTTCATCTATATTTACCTCTCACTATCGGAACAGCGCTCTGCCTGCAGGCAGAGGTCTTTAAATTTTTTCGCATACGCGCAGTTTTGCGCTCCGCGCTCTGGGATTATTCTCGGTTTCTTTTTCCTGCGGACAGATCGGTTTGCGGGTAATCTTTTGGATATCGGCTTTTTTGCCGCACACGCAGACCGGAAATTCCTTGGGACAGGTGCAGGGATCGGCGCGTCTGTTCATGACCTCTTTGACGATGCGATCCTCCAGAGAATGGAAAGAAATGACGCAAAGCCGGCCGCCAGGCCGCAGCACATCGCAAAATTCCTCCATCGCCCTCTGCAGCTGACCCAGCTCGTCGTTGACTTCGATCCGGATGGCCTGAAACGTCCGCTTAGCCGGGTGCGGTCCCTCTCTGCGGGCTTTCGCCGGTATTGCAGCTTTGATCACTTCGACCAGCTGTCCGGTAGTGGTCAGCGGCTTTTCTCTGCGGGCTTTGACGATAAATGTGGCAATACGCGACGCCCATCTCTCTTCTCCATAGGATGATATGATCCTGGTCAGCTCAGCCTGATCATATCCGTTGACAACGTCATAAGCGGAAAAGGGCGCATCCTGATCCATGCGCATATCCAACGGCGAATCCTGCATATAGGAAAAGCCTCGATCCGCATTATCCAGCTGAAAGGAGGATACGCCCAGATCCAGGATCGCTCCGTCGACAGCTTCTATGTCCAGTTCTCTGAGCACCTGCTTAATCTCCGCATAGTTGCTCTGTACCAGTTCTTTGCGGCACGGATAAGTGCGGAGCCTTTCCTCCGCCGCTGACAGTGCATCGCGGTCGCGGTCTATGCCGATCAGCAGTCCATCTGCAGAAAGCTTCTCACAGATGGCGCTGCTGTGACCCCCTCCTCCCAGGGTGCCGTCGACATATATTCCGTCTGGTCTGATATGCAAATTGTCTATGCTCTCTTCGAGGAGCACGGATGTATGGTTAAATTCCATGGCGGCTTCCCTCTTTAAAAATTGTAATGCGCCAGTGAGTCGGCAAGTTCGTCGGAATCTATTCGATTTTCGTTGTCCGGAGCTTCCCAGACCTCTTTGCTCCAGACCTCGATCTTGCGCATAGCCCCCATGGTCACCAGATCCTTATCTATCTCTGCGTATTCTTTCAGTTCGGCAGGAACGGTGATCCTGCCCTGCTTATCAAATTCGCATTCCACGGCATTTGCGCAGGAGTGGCGGATATAGGATCTGACTTTGGGATCGGATTCCGGAAGCGCTGCAACCTTATCCATCTGCTTTTCCCATTCAGCAACGGAGTAGATATACAGACACTTGTCCAACCCTTTTGTCAGCACACATCTGCCGCCCAGCTGATCTCTGTGCTTTGAAGGAACGATGAGCCTGTTCTTGGCATCTATGGAATTGTAATACGTGCCCATGAACATATGCTGTTCCTCCCTCAGAAAATCCGCTTACACGAATACCATTTTGTAATCACCATTTTACCCCACTTCATATCACTTTTCAAGATTTTTCCCCCATATTTTAAAAAATCGTCTCCACTTTTTTTCGTTCCGCTACCACCGGCCGCAGAGCAGTAACAGCGTTGCACCATATGTTGTATTCCGCTTTCACTTGCCGCACAACAGCTGTATTCTGCCGGAAAACAGCTCCGCGGAACACGTTCTGATCCGGTGCGATCGCTTTCCCGAAATTCTGCGCATAAATTCTGCGCAAACGATTTTACAGTAGCCAAATCGCCTGTGCTGCATACAATGTTAATAGCTCACCGTACATAGCTGAAAAGGCTATTCTGAAGGAACCTGCTGCACCGGCCTGTGCCGGAAGGTCCCTTCAGCTGCAGCAGACAGCACCGGTCTTTTCCGGTGTTTTCCGCACAGCAAAAAAGAGACCGGACGGTCTCTTCGCAATAACAAAGTGAGGTAATGAATGATGAATTGTGAATCCATGGTATACCTGAATAAGGTATTTTCCGATCTGCGTGTAAAGTCCTGTCCGCTGATGACCGGTATTACCGCTGACTCTGCAAACTTTAATCAGCAGCTGACCTTCTACGATGCAAACAGCTCCGGCAAGGACTGCAGCTGTGACTGCGGATGCTGCAGCTGCAGCTGTAACTGTAACTGCAGCTGCGGCGGAGCGATGCCGCTGGAGCCGGACGAGGATATGAACTTCGTCATCGAAAGCACGGAGGTCGTCATCGGCGATTTCGATCTGGCTGATCCGGCTGGGCTTTCTTCCTGCAACGTCACCGTAGACGGCATGCCTGTCGACGGTCTGGATTTCTTCAACGAAAGGTACATGGCCGGTACAAACAATCTGATGTCCAAGGTCTCCGACTGCACATGTATGGAAAAGGGACTGCCGACGAAAGCCTATCTGCTGATCTGCAATGTCGGAAACTGGAACGCCAGACTGACCATCGCCGTCCGCGGCAGCGTATTCAGCTGCGGCTCCTGCAAGCGGTTCAAACTGGTCATGACCACAAAAGACGGTTACTATGTAAACGTTCCCGGACTCAGCACCTTCGCGGCTTCTTCCATCTGCCTGCCTTGCACCACCGGCGGCATCGCTCCGGTGATCAACTTTTCCTTCCATGCAGATGGAAATCTGCTGAATCCGGAAATCACCTACGATCCGCAGTCCGGCGGTCAGTGCGGTCTGCGCCTGACCGGCTGCCTGATCACCGAACCGATCGCAGAAATCCAAGTGACTCGCCAGACTCTGTTCAGGACCAATGCCGAAAGCGTCAGCGTACCGTGCGACGATCTCGACAAATGTCGGGAAAACGCCGGCATCTGCGGAGAAGACGACGGATTCGGAAGCGCCAACTCTATCCGCAACAAGTGCTGCGAATGTGAGGAGAAGCCGGCTCCGCCGCAGCCTGAGCCGTCTGCCTGCGGCTGCTGCACGACACCGGGCACAGGTGCGCGGAAGTCGATCAGCTGCCAGTACAACGGCTTTAACGGTTTCAACTTCTAAGTAAAAGAGGGAGCGCCTGCCAGATGCGTGAACCATCTGTACGCAGGGGCTCCCCCGTTATATATAAGAGCTTATCTTCGGAAGATCATGTCTTTTCGCCGCAGACGCCTGCCGCCTCTGGTAAGGCGTCTTACCAGCTTTACAGCAAGAATCGCAAACAGCGCCAGCAGGGACAAAGCAAGCGCTGCCGCGGCAGTGATCATCCAAAAGAATTTATTGGGTTTTTTCAGCAGATCGATAGGATTCCTGCTGTCTTCCAGCAGCTTTCTTCCCTCCGGCGCGCTGTAGGCGTCCGGCACCCTGCCTCCGTCAAAGTCATCGATATAGGAGGCCAGCGCGTACCATTCCTTCAGTTCCCTTCCGGCACGGTCGTAAACAATATAATCCTCAAAATTCTCGATCGGACGGCCGTCTCTGTCCTTTGGCTCTACAGAAAGCAGTCCGTAAGAAAGAGAATTGACCATACCCAGCATCTGTGCCGAATAAAGATCGGCGACTACGCGATACAGTCTGTTGTTTTCCAGCTCTTCTGTTTTGCCTTCGCTCCGATCCAGAACGATATCGTATGCCCGGCTGAGGATCAGCCGGTTCGGATTGTAGGTATAGCGCAGGCCGCTGAAATACAGTCTGGCCGGCTGCATGAGCTCTGATATGGAGATATCGATCTCCGCTGCCATTTTCAGCTCCGCCCCTGTCAGATACACGCTGACCAGCGGATAACCTGCAATGCCGTCTTTTCCCGTACCCAGTGAAAGGATATTGAACGCATCTCCGGCGGTGACCTTTCCCTGCGGGATCGTGCCTCTGACTACGCCAGCCGGCACAATGGCCACATCTACTTCCTCATAACGGTCACCCTCCGCCTGCTGCACACCATAACGATAAGAATCCGCGATAAGGCTGCCCAGCGGATCTTCTCCCTGCGCTGCGGCAAAATCGTCGATTCCGGTAAACTCTACCGTATTTTCTGCCAGAACCTGATCCCAGGAATAGCCAAAAGAGGAGAAATATTCTTTATCCACCAGCGATTTAAACGCATCGACCTTTTTCTCCGCAGCGGCATCGTTTTTTATCGCTTTATCCAGAGGCGTCAAGCCGTATTGATCCAGCCTGTATTCACCTTCCTGCCAGGTGAAGGTCAGCGTGCCGATATTGTCGTTGTACTGTCCGACAGAAGCAATGACCGTGTCGCCGATCATGATCGGCTCCTGAAGCTCTGTATGGGTATGTCCGCTGATGATCAGATCAATACCGTCTACATTTTCAGCCAGCAGTTCATCCTCTGACTCTTCCGGATTCTCTGCATTGGTACCACTATGAGAAAGGCATACGACCAGATCCACCTTCTCATGGGATTGGATATCATCCACCACATCTGCCGCCGCTTCTATGGGATCCCGGAAATAGGTACCGCTTTCCGGCGCATAGTCGTCCGCCTCTTTTCCAAAGATCCCGAACACGGCTATTTTTACGCCGCCTCTTTCAATAACGGCATATTCCCCCGCATCCAGCTCTTCCATAGCAGACTGCAGACGTTTTCCGTCTGCGGCCAGGTCTTTATCCTCCAGTGTCCGTTCCCAGTCGATATTCGCAGCGACCAGCTGCGGCAGCCGGTCTCCGGATCTTCTGGCAGACAGAAGCATCTGCGACAGGCCTGCCGAACGGTAATCAAACTCGTGATTTCCCAGTGTAGTCGCATCATAGCCGACCGCGCCCATCATACGCAGCTCGGCGGCTTCTTCCTTGAAGATCGTCTGATATGGTGTGCCCATGGAAAAATCGCCGCCGTCCAGCACAAAAGTGGCTTTGTTCTTTGCCTTTTCCTGACGGATCACCGACCTGATCTTCGGAAATTTCTCCAGATGCGAATGCATATCATGAGAAAAAACGATGGTGACAGGCGGGTTCTCTTCTTCAGGGGCGTCGGCATAAACCGGCGGTAAGACTGCGGCCGCCAGTGCAATACACACTGCGGCTGCCAAAACTGAAAATTTCTTCAAGCTCGTTTCCTCGATTCTAATATCATGTAAAGCTATATTCGCCGTATTATCTATGATCTGTAAATATTACAAATCTGCTCGCGCTTTTTTCGACCGGCTTTCCGCCGCTGAAGGTGTATTTTCCTTTACCGGCGCCGTGCAGGCTTCGATCAGCTTTTCCTTTTCCTCTCTGGACAGCTTCTTGATCGCCGCCTCCCTGCGCATGGCCTCTTCTTTTTCTGCAAAAGACTCGGCATAAACCAGGTGCACCGGAAGCCTGGAGCGTGTATACTTTGCGCCGCGTCCGCTGTTATGGCTGCGGATCCGCTTTTCCAGATCTGTCGTCCAGCCGGTATACAGGCTGCCGTCCGCACATCGGACCATATAGGTATAGTTCATAGTTTCTTCCTTGTACTGTGCCGCTTTCTCTTCCGGAACCGGCGTTCTGCTGATAACCGCAGCCTGACCGCCTCATGCCGGCGCGGTGCGGAAAGTTTTTCTATGTATAGAAATCCCCATAGCGATAAACAATAGCGGAAAGATCAAACGCCGCGCGTCTCACACCGGCAGCAGACATTCTCTGCCCCGGCCAGACGCGCACAGACAGGAGGCATACATGCTGGATTTCGTGCTGGTTCTCGCCCTGCTCTTTATTCCCTTCCTCATTCACCATATAGACACACAGAGAAAAGGACTGGTCACCGGTCTGTTTCTCTCTCTTTTCTTCTGGGGAAAGATCTCACCGGTTCTCCCGCTGGTTCCGTTTTCCTGCGCCCTCTTTCTCTTTCGTCAAAAGCGGCCGGCTCGCCCGCAGGAAGCACGATTCCGACCCATGAATCCGGCGCTCCCCATGTTTTTGTTCTTTCTGCTTTCCATGGTCGTATTCTGCGCACTGAGTCTGTCTTTCTATTCCTACGGCAGCTATGTGGGGATCGATACCCATACGCTGCGCCTCGGTGAACAATGGGGAAATCTCGCCCTGCTCATCGGCCCGGTCTGGATCGGGAACCGATGTGACCGCAGAGGACCTTTTCATTCCGCTATTCTTCTGACACTGGCAGCAGAACTATCCGTCTGGATCGCCGCTGCAGGAAGCGCGCATCCGTTTCTGTTCATCGCCGGTGCATTCTGCGTCCACCTCTGCATATCCGGATTCTTCGCCCTGATGCCGGTCATCACCGCCGTATTTCTGGGAGAAAGCGCATTTTACCGCGCATATCCGCTGCTGGCCTCCTTCGCTGCCGGGATGTGGATCGCTATACGCCTGCTGTATGTGAACAGACTGGCCGATGCCTGTCAGCCGGGAAATTTTCTGATCAGCCTGCTGTTTTTTGCCGTTCTTTCCGCAGCAGCCGTCTCCTTTTCCTGGAAACGGCGTTTTGTGCTCCTTGCCGGTTCTGCTCCAGAAAACGTTCTGCAGCAAAGACGTCAGTAGCGCCTGCCCTGCCGGAAAGCAGGAAAGATTCCGCGGCGACCCGGTGATTCAGCGATCCGCCGCTATATTCTTGTCTCCTCTGTTCCGTCGCTGTCCGAGAGGATCTCCTCTGAAAGCTGCACTTTTTCCAGCCACTTCTCCTTCGGTACTTCCTTTTCCTTCAATCGGTTCTTGACATAGAAACGGAAAAGAGAATAGAGCACCGAGCAAAGCGGAATAAACAGGATCATACCGATGACGCCCATCAGATTGGCGCCCACCGTGATCGCTGCCAGAACCCAGATGGACGGAAGTCCTACAGAATTTCCGACCACGTGCGGATAGACCAGATTTCCTTCCACCTGCTGCAGCACCAGGAACATGATGACAAAGATCAGCGCCTTGACCGGGCTGACCATCAGGATCAGCAGCGCGCCGATCACACAGCCGATAAAAGCGCCCACCATAGGGATCAACGCCGTAAAAGCGATCAGCACCGCGATCAGCATGGCATACGGCATCCGCAGAATCGACATCGCCACAAAGAACATCATGCCGAGAATACAGGCCTCCAGACACTGTCCGGAAATAAAGCGGGAAAAAGTCCGGCTGGACAGACTGCAGACATAGAGGATCTTCTCCGCGGTATTCTCTTTAAACAGGGCATAGATGACCTGCTTGCCCTGTCCGGCCAGTTTTTCCTTGGACATCAGCAGATAAACCGCGAAAACAAAACCGATAAAAAAATTGACAATGGCGGTAATGATATTGCTCACCGCACTGAAACCGCTGTTGACCATGGACGTCGCGGCATCCTGCAGCAGCAGAGAAACCTTCTGGATCACTTCGTTCCAGTTGACCGTCAGCTTTTCTAACAGCTCCTGCAGATTCTGCCAATAGCTCATCCTGGCATAGATCCAGTCCTGCGCGGCATTAAACGCATCCGGGAGCTGCCTGGCGATCGTCTGCATGGTCTGCGCCAGCTGAGGAATGATGATATACATGGCGATGATGATCACGCCGATGACCAGTGCCAGCGTCACAAGAAAGGAAACCGGCCGTCTTCCCTTCTGCAGCCGGCCTGTCCGATGAAACAGCCAATATTCGATCCTCGTCATCGGTACATTGATGATGAACGCGATGGCCGCTCCCAGAATAAACGGAAAAAGCACGTCGATGATATTTCCCGCGGCTCCGGCAATCAGGCCGATATTCTTTACCGCCAGATAAAACAGGATACAGGAACAGATGATCAGGATCACTGTTCGAATATTCTTTTTGTTAAATTCCACTTTCCAAATCCCCCTTTTGTTTCTGGAGTTCCCTGAGTTATGGTTTATTTTACCATATGTCCTTTTGTTTTACAAACAGAAAAAGACCCCGCCGGTCTGTGTGCCAGAATCCGGCGAAGCCTCCCTTTTTCTTCTCCTTATCTTACCAGTGTATAACCGGCCTCACCGATGACTCCGGCAAATTCGTCCATGGAGATCTCTCTGTCCGCAGTAACCGAGGCAGACTTATTTTCCAGATCTACCTCTGCGGAAACGCCCTCCATAGCGTTCAGCGCATCCTTTACATGTTTCTGGCAGTGCTGGCACATCATACCCTCAATCTTCAATTCGTATTTCATTTCGTCTTTCCTCCCTGTTTCTTTTTTATTCTGATCGTCCGTTTCGGCAGAGGCAGCTGACTGCACGCCGGCAGCCGGCTGCTTCTGCGGGGACGAAAAGTGACGTTTTTCGGCTTTGAACCGTCTGAGCCGCAGCGCGTTGAGCACCACGCATACACTGGAAAGGCTCATGGCCGCAGCGCCGAACATCGGCGACAGCTTCAGCCCCAGAGCCGGGTACAGCACACCGGCAGCCAGAGGAATTCCAATGGAATTGTAGAAAAAAGCCCAGAACAGATTCTCCTTGATATTTTTGATCACCGCTTTAGACAGGCGGATCGCTGTCACCGCATCCAGCAGATCGTTGCGCATCAGCACGGCATCGGCACTTTCGATAGCTACATCCGTACCCGCGCCGATCGCGATGCCCACATCGGCTCTGGCCAGTGCCGGCGCGTCGTTGATGCCGTCGCCGATCATGGCCACCTTGTGACCCTCCGCCTGCAGATCCGCAATATGCCGCTCCTTATCCTGAGGCAGAACCTCCGCAATGACCTTCGGGATGTGCAGACGGCGGCGCAGCGCTTCGGCTGTACGCCGGTTATCTCCGGTCAGCATGACGACATCGATCTTCATCCGTGCAAAGGCGTCGATGGCCTCCCGACTGCTGTCCTTCTCTACATCTGCTGCGGCAAGGATCCCGATGATCTTTCCGTCGGAAGCGAAGAGCAGCGGCGTCTTGCCCTGATCGGCAAAGTCGCCCAGACGGCCGCGCACTTCCTGGCTGACGGCTATACCGCTTTCTTCCATCAGCGCCAGATTTCCGGCCAGGCAATCTTTTCCGCAAACTCGCCCCTTTACGCCCCGTCCGAACAATGCGGCAAAATCCTCTGCCGGCTCCGCTGCGATTCCTTTTTCTGCTGTATATTCCAGAACTGCCTCCGCCAGCGGATGCTCACTTCCGGTTTCCAGCGCCGCCGCTATCTGCAGCAGTTCCTCCTCCCCGGCCGCGAAAGTCACTGCATCCGTGACCCTCGGCCGGCCTTCGGTAATGGTTCCTGTCTTATCCATGACCACAGTGTCCACACTGTGAGCGGTTTCCAGCGCCTCTCCGGATTTGATCAGAATCCCGTTTTCCGCCCCTTTCCCGGTGCCGACCATGATGGCCACCGGCGTCGCAAGTCCCAGGGCGCACGGGCAGGAAATGACCAGCACGGAAATGCCGATAGAAAGCGCAAATTCAAAGGTTGCGCCGCTGATCAGCCAAACGGCGGCGGCAATCACCGCGATGGCGATTACTGCCGGCACGAAGACGCCGGCGATCTTGTCCGCCATCCTGGCAATAGGCGCTTTACTGGCGCTGGCTTCATCCACCAGACGGATGATCTGGCTGATGGTGGTATCCTCGCCGACCTTATCGCACCGTACCCGGATAAATCCCGTCTTATTGATAGTTGCCGAAACCGCCCTGTCTCCCGGCTGTTTTTCTGCCGGAATGCTCTCGCCGGTAATGGCGGATTCATCTATACTGGTCGTACCGCTGATGATCTCGCCATCGGCGGCAATGCTTTCTCCCGGTCTGACGACCAGAATATCTCCGGCAGAAAGATCTGCTGCCGGAATTTCCTGCTCAACGCCGTTGCGCTCTACCCTGGCCGTCTTTGGCGTCAGGTTCATCAGCTTCTCAATAGCCTGGCTGGTTTTCCCTTTAGAACGGGTCTCCAGATATTTGCCTACGGTGATCAGCGTCAGGATCATCGCTCCCGACTCGAAATAGATATCGCCGGCATACTGATGAACCAGTTCCAGATTTCCTGTTTCATAGCCGCTGACCATGCGGAAAATAGCGAATACACCGTAAAGAATAGCGGCTGAAGAGCCCATGGCGATCAGGCTGTCCATGTTGGGGCTTCCGCGGAAAAGGCTGGGAAATCCTTTGATAAAATATTTCCGGTTAAGTATGACGATGGGGATCAGAAAGAGCACCTGAACCAGTACCATAGTCAGCGGCCGGTCGGACTGGTGACTGCCCGTCAGCATGTGCCCCATCGAAACGCACATCAGCGGGATCAGCAGCGCCACAGACCAGATCAGCCTGTGCTTCATCTGCTTTGCTTCCTCCAGAGCCGCCTGAGAAGCCTGGCCGTCGGCGCCGGAAGCGGCAGGCGTCTTTTCCCCGCCGTCAGGAAATGCACCGTAACCGGCTTTTTCTACGGCAGAGATGATTCCGCCGCTGTCCAGCTTGTTTTCATCATAGGTGACCTGCATGGTTCCGGTCAGAAGGTTTACGCTGACCTCTTCCGCTCCCTCCAGCCTGCTCACCGTTTTCTCGACCCGGGAAGAGCAGGCCGAGCAGGTCATACCTGTCACGTTAAACTTTTCTTTCATTCGTCTTACCTCATCAGCTTATGTAATGTGTCACAGAGTTCATCAACCATATCGCCGTTACCCTGACGGATATCTTCCACTACACAGGATTTTATATGCTCGGAAAGAAGAACCTTGTTGAAGGAATTGATGGCGGCGCTGACCGCGGCTACCTGATTGATGATATCGATACAATAGCGGTCATCCTCCACCATTTTTTTAATTCCGCGGATCTGTCCCTCGATCCGGTTCAATCTGTTGATCAGCTCCTTATATTCTTTGCCTTCTCTGTGTTTCCGTTTTTCACAGGAAGGACATGCCGTATCGGTCATATTCTTCTATCTCTCCTTATTTTCCTTATTTTCTTCTGAGCCGGCGGCAAACGGCTTCTGTCTTTATATCCCATGCACACCGGCGTTTACCGCGCAGACTTTTTCCTTCGGAAAAGTCCCGTCTTAATTAGTATACCCCAGTACGGTATATTAAATCAAGAAAAAATCCACCGGATCCGTATCCTTAAACGGCCGATGGATCTTCATACAGACAAATCCTATGTCTGCTTACACTTCTTTTTCTTCTTCCGGAGCCAGCCTCTTCATACCGAACTCCGCTTCGACGTTGACTTCCCCGTTAATCTTAGACATAAAACAGTAGGTTTCCTCCGCCCGTTCGTCCTCCGGCATCGGTTCGGCCGTTTTCGCCATATAAATCTCCAGCTGAGAACCCAACGGAGCTTCCTTCATAAAGCGGATATTGACGGACGTCACTTCTTTTTCCATCACGTCCGGTATGAAATTCCAGAGCATATCCGGGTACTGGGTATTGTTCATATGCACGTTCATGTCTACATCGCTGTAAAAGACCGTTTTTTCACCGGCCTTTTCCATGGCCAGATCCTTCGGCAGCCGAAATCTGGTCGGCAGCCGCAGTTCCAGCGGCTCTTCCGTCTCATAGTTAGAGATATCCACTTCGGAAGCCTTGCACAGCTTTCCGGTTCTGCGATTGGCCACCGCCCAGACGCTGTAAGCTCTGGCGATGATCTCGCCGCCTCTGCTGATCTCGTAGCAGCGGATAAACGTCGCCCCCTTTTCCGGACAGCGCCAGGTCTGCACCTGAATCTTGTCGAACTGATGCAGCTGCGCGTAGATCTCGATGGTGATCCTGGTCAGGATAAAGGATTTCCCCTCGGAAAACAGCTCGGTGTAGGACGGTTTTCTGTCCCGCATATGATGGTTGGCCGTTTCCTGCATGTACCGCAGAATCAGCGACGGTTTGATATTGTTATTGACGTCCACATCGTGACAGGTTATCTCGTAATTTTCTGTGTATCTCATCTTTCCCCTTCTTTCCTCCGTCGTTTAAAGAAAAAATTCCACAGAGAACAGTATACCACAAAACGGAGAAAGCCGGTACAAATTTTCTTACGTCGGAAGACAGGCTCTGCTTACCGGGGTTAACCGACGATCTTATAGTACTCTCTGGCGGTCACCATGTAGACGATCGCATAGATCACCGCAAAACCGAAAAAGGTGATCACCGTGCAGACGGCAAAAAGCCCTACGTTGGTCATGCCGAAGACCAGCAGCAGCCGGCTGATCATGCGAAAAGCTGCCAGTACATGGACGCCTGCCATGACAAGCGGAACGAAAAAGACCATCAGTACCTGCTTTTTAATGGTTTTTTTCACCTCCGTCTTGCTCATGCCTACTTTTTGCATAATGTCAAACTTGCTTCTGTCGTAGTACCCTTCGGAAATCTGCTTGTAGTAAATGATCAGCGCCGCGGCAAAGGTAAAGACGACGCCCAGAAAGATGCCTAGGAAAAGGAATCCGCCGGTCAGGCCGCGATACTGATACTCTGTCTGCTGACGGCTCTGCACGCCTATGGAAGCTTGCGGGCCGCCGATCTGCGCATCCGCTATTTTCTCAAAAACGTGATATGCACAGTCCATTTTCTGCTGCTCGCTTCCGCTCAGATCCGCAGCGAAGAGAGTACGTATATTGCTGGCCATTTCCCCGTATGCCTGCTTTTGCGTCTGATACAGCTGTTCCAGGACCTGGTCGTCGGCAACGACCATATAATACAGAGAAACATCATAAGCACTG
>CALXJA010000174.1 GCA_944388465.1 uncultured Emergencia sp. | reverse complement strand
TTGTTGATCAGATTGGCAAATACCACCGTACCGCCGCTCTTAGTGGCCAGAATATTAATGGTTTCCGCACCCGGTATATCCGCGCAGTTTATGGAGAGATCGAAAAGGGAGTCGGCATTCAGACCGGCGAGGCATTCGAGGGGCTTAAGGATATCCACATAGTGAACTTCCGTAAATACTCTGGCGATCAGGTCGTTTATGGACTTTCCTTTCAGCACGATATCCGCCTTTTTGTCCAACAGGCAGACCACCTCCGCGTCTTCTCTCGCTACCTTTCTGACCGCATAGCCGAACAGAAGGTTGGACAGCAGGTTGTTTCCCACGATCAAAAACTTTCTCTTTCCTACCGCCGTATTGCTGATTCGATAGAGTGTTCCCGATTCGTTAAACGCGAACAGCAGAAGGTTAATCGGAATGCCCTCCGGACGGCGCACCAGAGGCACTTCGTTATACAAGATCGCATAGCCTTCTATTTCCACCTGGCCGAAAGCCCGGTCCACGGACAGAACCTTATCGATATAGATCGGCACAGAAGCCAGAGAGGCGTTGCAAACCACCTCTTCTCCCGGCGCAAAGTTCTTTTTATTGTCGTACTCTTCTCCGATTTCCGAAACAATACCGTAAAAAAGTCCTCCCGTATCCGTGACAGGATTGTGCAGCTTGCCTCTGCGGATCACGATGTCCATGATTTTCTGTTTGATGCGCTGCTCGTTGTTGTTGGATTCCAGACAGATCTGTTTAAAGCTGGTTCCCTCGATGTGTATCCGTTTTATATCCACGCGGATTTCCCCTTTAGCCAGAGCTCGGCAGTTGTCCAACCGCCATGCAGAGGTAGGGAGAACATGCTGCGGTTCTAAAACCCGATTGGTTCCATAATTCTGGGTCATTTTCGATTCGCTCCTTTTTCGGTGAACCTTTTTCGGTTCAATTCCTTCGTATTTTCAATGATAAACCATTGGCACGTATTTTGCAATTCTTATTTACAGATAAATCATTTATCTGTATACTGAAGTTAAGATATTTTCATTACAGAAAAGGAGAAATTGAATTATGGAAGAGAAAATCACATCATTAATCAGAGTCAGAATGTCTGCAAAAGATGCACACTACGGCGGAGAACTGGTTGACGGCGCTCATATGGTTCACCTGTTCGGCGATGTTGCTACAGAACTGCTGATCAAGCTGGACGGAGACGAGGGTCTCTTCTGCGCATATGACAACGTAGAATTCCTGGCTCCTACATATGCCGGCGACTATATCGAAGCTTACGGCGAGATCACCAAGATCGGCAACACTTCCAGAAAGATGAAGTTCGAAGCAAGAAAAGTCATCGTTTCCAGAAAAGACATCAACGCTTCTGCTGCTGATTTCCTGGAAGAGCCTATCGTTGTTGCCAGAGCTACCGGTACCTGCGTAACACCGAAAGACGTTAAGAGAAAGTAATTAACCAGCCAATTGGATTCTCCTACTAAAAAAGAAGCCGTTGCCCTGCGTCAGAAACAAGACGCCGGTGCGGCTTCTTTTTATTATCTGTATCTGTCAGCGCTGTCATGGAGAATCTGCACAGCAGACTTTTTTACAGAAATGCTGTCCTGGCTGTATACGGATCTGTCCGGCGCAAACATCGGATCATTACTTGACCGGCTCTACCTGAAATGACGGATTTTTTTCTGCGGCTGGGAAAATTCGCAGCGATACAGAGGATAGCTGCCGCCGCTGAGTTTTTTCATGATCCCCCTCTGCGCGAAAGAGACCGCCTTGCCGCCGTTATCGGCAAAATCCGGTTCCAGCATGGCAGAAATGACATTTGCCGCTTCCTGATCCATAAAGCATACATACGCCCCTTTACGGAAAGTCAGCGTCTTTTTTCCGGTAAGCAGCGCTTTAGCCGTGCTGCCCCTGTACTGGCGCACCGTCAGTTTCACTGAAGCCGTCAGCTGCTTCACCTCCGCACCGTTAGCCCGCAGCAGCTCCGCCATCTGCTTACGATTTTTCGCATTTTTGCCGATAATATAGGCTGTAGGCCGAACCCGGCTTTTTACTGCTTTTCCCGCATTGTATAACGTCTCGGTCCGAAGCGGATCTCCCGTCTCTTTCCCCAGAAAATCGTAAAGCGGACGTATGAGCGTGATGCCTTCCGTTTTATCCGTCTCATGCTGCAGCACGAATTTATCTGCCGTATCATACACTTTCCCCGTTTCGATCTGTTCTGTTCTTGCCCGATCCACGTTCCTCACTATCTGTTCACTGTCTGCGCAGACCTGGGAAAGCAGCGACATCACTGCCTCATAATGGGAAAGCACCCTTCTCTGGTAATGGTTTCGTCCCAGTTCAATACCGGAAGATTCCACCAGAAAGGTGTACGCGTTATGCAGACGCGAATAACCGCAGGAGGTAGACGCATTGGCGGACGGCGGGTAGATAAACGGGCGAAAACCTTTGTCCTGCAAACATTCTGCCGTTTTCAGCAACATTTCCTTTTCGGCCTCGTACAGGCCTTCTTTCCGGTTGAGACTTTCCACACAGGTCAGCTGGATATCATCGAGACCCTTCAGCAGGTATTCTCCCCCTGACTTCTGCAGAAATTTGAGAAACGGACTGAATTCATGCCCGTCGATGAACACCTCCGGCAAAAGCAGATTGTAAAGCCGGTGAAGCCTGCGTGTCATCTGGGAGGTAAGGGTCAGTCCGTCCCGATTGAGATCAAGTTCTTCGCTATTGCCATAGCGGACGAAGCGCTCTGCGCCGTAGGGGTTCGCGCAGGGTACGATCACTACATTTGCCGCAGAAAGCAGGTTCGACTTCTCTCCTGCCAGTGAAGCGGCCACTGCCAGCGCGCCTTCTCCTGCGGCCGGCTCATTCCCATGGATCTGCGCCTGATAAAGCACGGTGACTTTTTTACTTTCGCTCAGCATTGCTGCGGCTTCGCTCAGGGTTGCCGCTCCGGAAAGATCTGCGCGGGAAAAAATCATCACCGGACACTGCCTGTCCTGGTCCAGAAAATACAGTCTGCCGTTTCCGCTTTTCTCCAGCCTCTGCAGAAAAGCTGTACGCTCCGCCGCAGCAGTAAACTGATTATCTCTTTTGGTATTGTGAAAAGCCGGCGTACAGAGAACAGAAAGATCAACATTATACAGACTGTCCAGGGAAAATTTTTCCGCCTCCGTTTCCTGGCTCCAGATCTTTACTTTTGACGTTTCATACCCTTTTCCGGTCAGCGGAGAAAGCCGGACTTCTATGGTTTTCTTCCCTGACGACAGATCCGCATTAGTCAGAACAAAAGAGGCGATCTCTGTGGTATAGCCTTTTGCCCGGACTTCGTAGCTGTAGATCTGCCCGGCATGGGCATTTTCGATCAGAAACCTGCCCTGCTCCGCTTCCTCGCCGTCTCCTCTGGCAACCGGTTCATCATATACGGCGATCTCCGCCTGCGGGCTGCTGCGAAAAATCAGCTGAACTTCGGCATCCGCTCCTGTGTCCGCAGAGAAAACAAAGGTCTGCGGAGCCGACAGACCGAAAAACAATACAAGG
>CALXJA010000173.1 GCA_944388465.1 uncultured Emergencia sp. | reverse complement strand
TGCCCCTCAAAGAAATCAAGCTGTATCTGGAGAAACGCAGTCCTGCACAGTTCGCTGCACTCCTTGAGGAAAAAAGCCGCGATATCCGGCAGGAGATCGCACGGCTGGAGGAAACCTACCACTACATCTCCACTATGCGTCAGCAGACAGCAGAAGCGGTAAACTGCAGGAAAGACTGTATCGAGATCGTAACGCTTCCCGAAACCCGGATTCTCTGCAGCCGCCGTCCGGAAACCAGCTCCCCCATGGATTTTCGGCATTTTACCCGCGAATATACGAATTTCTGCTCAGAAAGCATTTCGTCCAAGGAACATCATATCGGAACCATCCTTCGTCTCGGCGACGACGGTACTCTGGATCCCGAACAGTTTGCCGCCCTCTACACCCGGCACTTTCCTGCAGAAACAGCCGGGGAAAACGGTAATGCCATAAAATACAGCAACGCTGTAGAATCGACCATGCGCAGCGGCCGGTATCTTACGGTTTACCATCAGGGAGACTATTCGACCCTGCCTGCAGTCTACCAGTCTCTGACGGATTTTGCCGTGCAGAACAAACTGAAGCCCGGACGTTTCGCCTACGAAGACTACCTTCTTGCCGACGCCGCCGCCCGCCGGGCAGAAGAATATGTAACCAAAATCTCCATGGAGATCGATGAAGATCATTGACGAAGCCGGCTGAATCACCGCTTTATCCAGAGAGGCCGCCAAGCCGGTAAGATCCCGCGGATAGATAAAATGCGCCCCAAAAGCCTTTTCTCGGCTTTGGGGCGCCACTGTCCGATTCTGTCTGTTCCCGGTCAGTACAGCTCTCTGACTGCTCTGACGATATCTGCCGCAGTCATTCCGTATTTTTCTTTCAGTTCTTCCGGTTTGCCTGATTCGCCATATGTATCCTGCTGGCCGATCATCTCCATGCGGGCAGGACATCTGCGGCAGACTACCTCGCTGACCGCGCTTCCCAGTCCTCCGATCACGGAATGTTCTTCCGCAGTAACAATTTTTCCGGTTTCCTGAGCCGCCTTCACAATGATCTCCTCATCCAGCGGTTTGATGGTGTGCATATCGATAACGCGGACATCAATGCCTTCCTCCGCCAGCTGCGAAGCCGCTGTCATTGCCTCCGCCACCATGATGCCTGTGGCAATGACCGTCACATCCCGGCCTTCCCGCAGAACATTAGCCTTACCCAGACGGATATCCTCTGTTTCATCATAGAAGACAGGCACTGCTGCTCTGCCCAGACGTACATAAGCCGGTCCTTCAAAGGCAACCACCTGTCCGAGAAGCTTTTCCGCACTGACGCCGTCGGAAGGGTTGACCACCGTCATCCCCGGAATCGTCCGCATCAGCGCAATATCCTCAAAAGTCTGATGGCTTGCTCCATCCTCGCCTACGGTAATACCGGCATGGGTGGCGCAAATCTTCACATTAGCTCCTGTATAGCCAATGGAATTGCGTATGATCTCGAAGGCTCTTCCTGCCGCGAACATTGCGAAAGTCGAAGCGCATACCACCTTCCCGGAAAGCGCGATACCTGCAGCGGCACCGTACATATTCTGTTCGGCAATACCCATGTTAAAAAAGCGTTCCGGAAACGTCTGGCCGAATTCATGGGTCATCGTTGATTTAGAAAGATCTGCATCCATAACCACAAGATCCGGGTTTTCCTTTCCGATCTCTACCAGAGTCTTTCCATACGCCGCTCTGGTTGCCATTTTCTCTGCCATTAACACTCACCTCCCAGTTCCGCAACTGCCTGCGCCAGCTGCTCTGCATCCGGCGCTTTTCCATGCCAGCCCGGGTTGTCCTCCATGAACGAAACGCCTTTTCCCTTATGGGTTTTGGCAATGATCACTGTCGGCCTGCCTTTGCACCGGCGAGCCTGATCAAAAGCGTCGAAAATTTCCGCAAAGCAGTGCCCGTCAATTACCAGCACGTTCCAGCCGAAGGCGGAAAACTTTTCGTCAATAGGCTTTACCGTCATAACGTCGTCGTTTTTCCCGTCGATCTGCAGACCGTTCCAGTCAACGACAGCCACCAGATTATCCAGCTGATAATGCGCCGCGGCCATGGCCGCTTCCCAGACGAGGCCTTCCTGCAGCTCGCCGTCACCAAGAAGCGTGTAAATGCGTCCCGGATTCTTATCCAGCCGGTTTGCCAGCGCCATGCCCACACTGACGGAAATTCCCTGTCCCAGGGAACCGGTGGACATCTCTATTCCCGGAACCTTATGCATGTTTGGATGCCCCTGGAACGGACTGCCCAGCTTGCGCAGGGACATCATATCCTCTACCGGATAATAACCCCTTTCCGCCAGCGCCGCATACTGCACCGGACCGGCATGTCCCTTGGACAGAATAAACTTATCCCGATCCGGTTTTTTCGGATCCTGCGGATCGATGTTCATTTCCCGGAAATACAGTGCCGTCACAATGTCCGCAGCAGAAAGGCTTCCGCCCGGATGACCGGATCCGGCATTATGTATGGCGCGCAGACAGTCGATCCTGATTCTGGCCGCCAGCTTCTCATACTGTTTATCGTCCATGATTATCCTCCATATTCTGTATTATTTACGTGGAAGGCCGGAAATGCCCGACCCTCCGCGTTATGATCTGATTCAGTGGTTTTTTGTTTCCGCTATGCCCAGACTGACGCTCAAGGCCTGATCCACCGTAGGCATCTGCGTCTCGCTGAGCGTGCCTATGTGTTCCTTCAGTCTGCGCTTATCGATGGTTCTGAGCTGCTCCAGCAGCACGACCGAATTTTTGCTGAGTCCACCGTCACTGGCTCTGAGCTCCACGTGCGTTGGCAATTTTGCTTTGTTTATCTGTGATGTCACCGCGGCCACGATAATGGTCGGGCTGTATTTGTTTCCTACATCGTTCTGCACTACAAGTACGGGTCTGACGCCTCCCTGCTCGGAGCCGACAACGGGACTCAGATCGGCGAAATAAAGATCTCCTTTTTTCACTACCAAGTCCAACACTCCTTGTCTTAATCGGTTAATTCTTTTAAAGCAAAAGGCACAAAATCCGCTATATCGCTGGCCGTAAGACCGTATTCGCCGAACTTTTCCGCTGCCAGGTC
>CALXJA010000172.1 GCA_944388465.1 uncultured Emergencia sp. | reverse complement strand
TCCGCTACGGGAAAAGAAATTTTGAACAGGCGATCCACCAGGCCAGCGGTTTTGCCGCTCAGCGTTTCGGTATCCGAAACCGCGGTATAATAAAGGAAGGGAACTTTGCCGATCTGGTGCTGCTGGATAGAAACCGGCTGCACAGCTTTGATGAAGAGCCGGATCCTCTGCAGGATCCTCTGGGCATACGCTGCGTTCTGGTCAACGGCCGGATCGCCGTGGAAGACGGCAGGCTTACTGACACTTCCTGCGGTAAAGTTTTAAGAAAGAAATAAGGCAGGCGACATCTGCCGTACAGGAACAGGATATAAGGCTATGCCCCGCACCGCCATATATAAATGCGCCCTTTGGAGCAGCAATTTTCCCGCTGCTGTCCCAAAGGGCGCATCTTGTATGTACATATCAGTCCTCACCCGGCCATTTTCTCCGGCTTTCTCCCTGATCTCCCCGAAAAGCTTCGATGGCCTCATTGATATGGCGAACGCCAATCATGCTGCCTCCCATCTGCTGCAGCTTACCGCCGATCTGCTTCCGGTTCTTTTCCGGAAGAATGATCTGCTCATAGCCCAACCTCACGGCCTCTGCGGCGATTTTGTCCGCATTCTGCACCGAACGGAGTTCTCCGGTCAGACCCACCTCGCCGACAGCGATGGTCCGTTTTCCGCAGGCTATGCCGCGCATGGAGGAATACACGGCCAGAGCCACGGCCAAATCGACAGAAGGGCTGTCCGGCCGCATTCCCCCGACGACATTGACATAGACATCCTGGTTGATCATCGTCATACCGACCTTTTTTTCCAGAACGGCCAGGATCATATTCAGCCGCTGGTAATCCACACCCACCGAAGTCCTGCGGGCAAATCCCACATTGGCCGGTGCAGTCAGCGCCTGTACCTCAAACAGCACCGGACGGCTCCCCTCATAAACGGCGGTGATCACCGAACCCTCTGCCTGCGCGTCCGTATTTTCCAGAAACGTGCCGGACAGGTTGTCGATCTGCCGCAATCCGTTTTCCTCCATCCGGAAAGCGCCGATTTCACTGGTCGTGCCGAAACGATTCTTGTAAGCCCGGAGGATCCGCAGTTCGTGATCCCGCTCTCCGGTAAAATTCAGTACGCAGTCTACCAGATGCTCCACGATCTTCGGTCCCGCCAGTTCGCCGCTCTTGGTCACATGGGCGACGATAAACACCGGAATATTCCGGCTTTTCCCCAGCTTCATCAGCTGATTGCCAATATCCCGCACCTGGGATACGCTGCCCGGAGCCGAATCCAGCGTCTGGGTATACATGGTCTGGATGGAGTCGATGATCAGAAATTTCGGCTGCAGAGTTTCGCAGGCAGCTTCGATATTTTCCATATTGGTCTCCGCCAGGATATAAAGGTCTTCGCTGAAATCCGGACATATCCGGTCTGCCCGCATCTTGATCTGCTCCTCAGATTCCTCTCCCGATACATACAGCACGGTTCCCTGTGTGCGGGCGATGCTGGCCGCCGCCTGCATGATGATCGTCGATTTTCCGATTCCCGGCTCACCGGAGATCAGCGTCAGCGAGCCTTTCACCAGACCTCCTCCGAGAACCCGGTTCAGTTCTCCAATACCCGTATCGATGCGGATATAGTCTCCGCTCCCCACGTCTCTGAGCCTTTCCGGCTTCCTCGAGGCTGACGTCCTGCGGCGGGAATCGTTTTCCGGCACATCGACGACCTTTTCCTCTATCATAGAATTCCATGCGCCGCAGACACACTGCCCCATCCACCGGGGACTCTCGTATCCGCATTCCTGACACACGAAAACGGTTCTGCTCTTTCTGGCCATATACCGGCTGCCTCCCTTCCTGCGCGTTCACTGCCGCGCAACTGTCACATGGCATTATTATACCCTGCCGCGCCGCCGCAGACAAGACTGCGTACCGGCAGAAAACAAAAAACGGAGCTGCAGCCCGTCAGTATGCTCTGCTCCGGCAACAGCTCCGCTAATTTCCGTCTATGTTTTATTTCTATATTTTATTTTTCCTGCTCCGCCTGATGCTCTGCAATGATCTTTTCTGCGATCTGCTTCGGCACTTCCTCGTACCGTTCAAAACGCATCTCGAAGCGTCCGCGACCCTGCGTCATGGAGCGCAGCCCCAGCGCATAGTCGAAAAGCTCTGCCTGCGGCGCTTCGGCCAGCAGCTTCTGTCCGCCGTTTGCCTGCGGTTCCATACCCAGAATCTTTCCTCTGCGCTTGTTCATATCGCCCATAACGTCGCCCATGTAATCATCCGGCACGTAGATATCCAGATGCATGATCGGCTCCAGCAGGCAAGGGTTCGCCTCGACGATACCTTTCTTGAAGGCCAGAGAAGCGGCGATCTTGAAGGAAACTTCGTTGGAGTCCACATCATGGTAGGAACCATCGTAGAGCACGGCCTTGACGTTCACTACCTTGCAGCCGGCCAGCGGGCCTTTCTGCATACTTTCCAGCAGACCCTTTTCTACTGCCGGAACGTAGTTCTTTGGAATGGATCCGCCGAACAGCTCTTCGGAGAACTCAAATTCTTTATCGGACGGCGAGAAGCGGATATGTACGTCGCCGTACTGTCCTGCACCTCCGGACTGTTTCTTGTGTTTTCCCTGAACATCGGAGTTACCTTTTATGGTTTCGCGGTAAGCGATCTTCTGGGGCACGACGTTGACATTGACGCCGAATCTGTCCTTCAGCTTGGCCAGGATGATGCCCAGCTGGATATCGCCCTGTCCGCCCAGCAGCGTCTGATGGGTTTCCGGATTTCTCTCAACCACGAAGGACGGATCCTCTTCTCTGAGTCTGGAAAGTCCTGTGCCCATTTTCTCTTCGTCGTTCTTATCTGCAGCTTCGATAGCAATGAAATAGGTCGGCGAAGGAAAATCCAGCGGCAGGTAGCGGATGATGTCGCTCTTGTCGCACAGCGTATCGCCGGACTGGGTGTACTGCAGCTTGGCTACCGCAACGATATCGCCGGCTTCCGCATAATTCAGCTCCAGCTGTTCTTTTCCGCGGAGGAAGAACAGTTTGCCCAGCTTCTCCATCTTGCCCGCTCTTTCGTTGAAGACCTCTGTTCCGGAATTGATCTTGCCGGTAACGACCTTCATGATGGAAATTTTACCGACAAACGGATCGACGATGGTCTTGAATACAAAGGCCGACATCGGCGCATCGGTAACGGACAATCTCTCCACCGGCTCGTTCTTATCATTGAAGCCGGCATACGGCCCGTGCTGCAGCGGTGTCGGTACATAGGTCAGGAGCAGATCCAGAAGACCTTCGATACCCTGTCCCAGCTGGAAAGCCGAAGAGCACACCGGAACGATCACACCTTCGGAAATACCTTTGACCAGACCGTTTTTGATCTCTTCATCGGAGAAATCCTCGCCATCGAAGTATTTTTCCATCAGGGCGTCGTCAGCCATAGCGATGGCCTCTTTCAGATCCTCGTCGATCTCTGCGGAAAGCGGCCAGCTGAACGGAATCAGCGTATCGCCGAATTTCGCCTTGAGTTCGTCGAAGGTTTTGTAAAAATCAAATTCGTCCTTATCTCTCTTGTTGATAACGATAAATCTCGGTGTCTTGTACCGTTCGCAGGCATTCCAGGCGGCCTCTGTACCTACCTGGATACCGGATCCGGCATCTACCAGGATAACCGCGGCCTCTGCCGCTCTCAGCGCAGCGTTTACTTCGCCGACAAAGTCAAAATATCCCGGGGTATCTATAAAATTAATCTTGCTGTCCTTCCACTCGATCGGGACGACAGAAGTATTAATGGAATATCCTTTTTCAATCTCCATCTTGTCGTAATCGGAAACCGTATTTCCGTCTTCGACTCTGCCCAGCTTTTTGATTACGCCGGTAGCCAGCAGCGCCGCTTCCAGAAAGGTCGTCTTTCCGCATCCGCCGTGTCCAAGTAAAGCAACATTTCTGATCGTTTCGCTCGTGTAGCCTTTCATTAAATAAGACCTCCTACTCTAAAATTACGATTGTCATAATTATATCACACCAGGCGGGTCTTGTACACAGGACTTTTTGAATAGTAGGAATTTTCAACCACAGAGCAGATATTACTCCTCTTCCGCCGCGAACACGGCCACCGCTTTAGCACTGCCGGTGACGGAAAAGGTCACCAGCCGCAGTCCTTCCTTCTCCCATGCCAGATTAGCGGCTTCTTCGATTCGCTGACACAGCTCCTGTGCCCGCGGACTGTAATCGATCACTTTTGCGATATACTTCATCAGATTCTCCTTTTTAATAGTATTTGAATTTTCCAAAGTAGAATACCAGAAAACACTCGTGGGCCAGCAGACAGGGCAGAAAGCTGCCCGTATACGCCACGGAAGCACAGGCTACAAAGGAAATGCCCAGAGACCCCAGTATCATACTGTAGCACTGACTGCCTCTGCTGGTGAACAGAGCCTGTTCCAGTGCAAACATCGTCCCGGAAATCAGCGCAGCGCCCCAAAAACCCAGCTGCTCAAAGTTAAGATACAGGATCAGAAACAGAGTTCCCCGGAAAAAGCATTCTTCCACCAATGCCCCGAGCAGGGGAACCAGCGGCGCGACCGCCTTGTTCCTCTTCTGTATGGAACTGATCCAGCTGATATTGCCGATATCCGCCGTCCAGTCCACCCGGTCAGAAACCAGAGTCAGCGAACCGGACACCATGGTTACCACACTCATCTCCGCCAGGATCGTCACCGGAATATAGCCCAGATCCTGCAGCCCGATCTGCAGATAAGAAAAAATATTGTGATCAAAGACTATGCAGAATACAGCGATAAACGCCGCCGGAGTGAGATAATACCACACGCCCACTGCCGAAGCCTTGATCTCTTCGTAATCCCAGGAAAGGTAATCCATCAGCCTTCGGGTAATTCTGTCCGTCATGCGGGTATTGTCGATCCAGAAAAGGATGCGTCCCATGACCGCCGAACAGATCAGCATCACCACTACAGCCGCAGCAAGTTCTGTCATGATGCCGCCTCCTTTCTTTGTGCCGCAGATTTTCCTCTGTCCAGAGAATAAAAGTAGAGAAACAGGTTCTGGCAGATGTGGCACAGGGCGCTCACAGCAACGCTTCCTCCACTGCAGACGTAGAGCAGGGAAAATACCAGACCCGAAGTCATCTTCTGCAGCACGGCGAACCGGCCGAAATACACGTGGTTCAGCGCGTAGAAGAAACTGCTGAGCAGCGCTGCAAGCCACAAAGGCGCGTGAAGGGCGGTCAGTATGCCGCCGATCATGAACTGGCGGAAGACCAGTTCCTCTGCCGCAGCCGCGGCGATAATAGAAAGGAACTTTACCAGACTGAAAGTTCCCCTGTAGATCGAAGCCGGTCGAAGACGGGGCAGAGAGCCGCTTCGCTTCAGCACAGGAAGGGCGGCCTCAACGTATTCCATACCCACGTTGACAATGCCCAGAGCCGCAGCAAGGACAAAGAACGCAGCGCCCGGCAAAGGCGCAGCTTCTCCCGCAGAACCGGTCAGCACGCCGAAGGCCGTCAGCGCGCCGTAAACCATCACCGTGGACAGATTTTCGGCAAGAAGCCGGTTCCCCTTGGGCAGGACAAACGGCTTCAGAAAAAAGATATAGGCCGAAGGAAAAACGATCACGCATAGGAACAGCAGCTCCTTAAGGCATTGGATGTGGAAAGGCATTGGTGATTCCTCCGAATTCCAGGACCCGCGGATGTCTCGAATAAGGGAAGCCCGGATAAGACAGCTGAACCAGCTCCGGAATAAATACACGCATCACTTTCAGTCCGGTGCCGATGACCTCCGGCGGCGTGATATCCAGGTACACCGCGTATTTGGAGATTTTCTTCAGCCTGGATAGAATGTGCTCCAGATTGTCCCTTT
>CALXJA010000171.1 GCA_944388465.1 uncultured Emergencia sp. | reverse complement strand
TGCCAGCCCTCTCTTCACGACACGCACATTATCCTGCCGGCCGTCATATGTTAAAGAAAAACCATATTCCAAGAGCCTTCCTCTAACAACATATCCTGTGCATATCCCGTGATTCCTGCATAGATCCCGGCGGCGGTATCTTTTCCGATCCTGCCGCATGCCGTTCTCACAGCCGGAACGAAAATCCGAAACGGAGCCGAAACACAGGCAATCGGCGATTGCCAGGCAACCGTCAGGTAACCGCCTGGCAGGGATTTTCGTCAGGAATCTTACATATCAGAAAAGAAGGTGGTATAAATGGCACAGGTTTCCAACGAAACTGAATTTCGGTCGGCCTTGAACAGACTGGAACCTCTCATCGAGATCACAGCCGATTTTTCTCTGACAGCACAGATCCTGATCTCCTACTCTGTCACCGTGAAAAGCTCCGGCAGTCAAAACACATTTACACTGACAGGGGCAAAAGCCTCCGGCGGCTATCTTTTCCACATTGACGGAGGTTCTCTCACACTGCAGAACATCATCATCAACGGCGGCGGCAGTCCTCTGCTTTTTGCCGCAGGCGGCGGGCTCGTTCTGGACGAGGGCGCTCTGCTGAAAAACACGTCCATGGTCAACGGGCAAAAACAGGAAAGTGCAGACGAGATCTATATCGCAGACAGAGATTCGGTACTCCGGATAAAAGCACCCCTTTCCCCAGGAATGCTTTTGCAGGTAGATGCTTCCGACTACGTTTCCCCGAATCCGGAAGGAAAGCCTATCCTCATCGGCACAGCCTGCGACACGCTGTTGTCCGGCATCGACGCAAAAGCCTTTCAAAAACCGGAAACCGGATTCGACGGCTGGGAAATCCGTCTCAGCGACGACCGCAGGCAGATCCTGCTCGCTCCCCAGATCTACAGCATCACCTATGACGATCCGCTGAACGCGTTTCATCCTAACCCGCAGACCTACACCATTACCGATGGAAAACTGCAGCTGCAGCCGCCGGAGAATCCGCAGGGGTATCAGTTCGCCGGGTGGTATGACCGTCCGGATGGCGGCCGGCCTGTCACCTCTGTCCCGGAAAACAGCACCGGCGATATAACCCTGTACGCACGATGGATGGTCAGCGAAAGCTTTACCGTGACCTTCGATGCCAACAGCGGTTCTTCTTTTCCGCGGGTCTGGCAGATGCCCCGGGACATAGCCGTAGCGCCGCAGGGCAGCTTTATCATCCCGTCTTTCACCCCTAAGCGGACCTGCTACCGGTTCATCGAGTGGAACACCTCGCCTGATGGCCGCGGACTGCGCTGCCTGCCCGGCGAAGTGATCACCGATGTCAACCGCAGCTTTACCCTCTACGCCATATGGCGGTTAGGCTGGAGCTGGGAACTGATATGAAGATACGGCTGCGGTCTTTTGCCGGAAATCCGCCCGAAGCCGCAAACGCCGCAGCCATGCCTGCTATACTTCTTCCTGCTCCTTGCAGCCCTTGAAGCAGTTGATTCCTACGAAGCCGCACTTTTTCTCCACGTCTTCTCTCTGCAGGCTGCTGCAGTTGAGAAAGCTCCTGGCCAATGCCGTGATCTTGTCGCCCTGCAGATCCACCTCTTCCAGCGCTCTGCAGCCCTGGAAAGCCCGGTCTTCAATGCGCCTCAGCCCTTTTCCTGCAGAAAACCTCTTTAATGACCGGCAGCCGGAAAACGCGCGGAATTCCAGACAGGAGATCTCATCCCCCAGGCATACAGAGGTGATAGCGGTGCAGTGCAGAAATGCTCTCTGCGCAATATGGGTTATCTGCCGCAGAGGCGGAAGCTGATCCAGTGCCGTGCAGTTGGCAAAGGCCGCTTCGCCGATGACAGAAAGGTTTTCCGGCAATTTCACCTGCTGCAGGGCACTGCAGCCAAAAAAGGCCAGATACTCGATCTCGCAGACGGCACTGCCCAGATCCACGCTTTTCAGTTTTTCGTGACGGAAAAACGCTCTGCCTGCCACTTTTGTCACCGGCTTTCCGTTTATCTGCGAAGCAGCAACGATCTCCTCCTTTTCCGGAAGCGCGCCGCCAAGCTCCGCATGGTCGATAAATTCCCGGTAGATTACCCCGTCCTGCTCGATTTCTTTATATACATGGGAGAAATATTCGTCCAGAACCTCCCGGGTTTTTTCCCCGTAAAGAGGTCCGTTGTTGTACTGGTGAAGCTGGCTGTCGCCTTTCATATTCCATTCGATGAATATCGGATTTTCTTCTTCGTCGATGGAAAAATCCCAGGAGATCAGCCGCAGCTGCGGAAAATGCAGATGCTGCTTTTTGATCACCTCGATCAGATTTTGAAACCCTGGTACCGCAAAGCCTTCGGGATCAAAATCGTGATCCGGATGCCTGTCATAGGCGATTCCCCACTTGTCATGAAAAGGCGCCTTCAGCCTGCCGTCCGGCGTAATTCCGCAATTGAGGCCTCCCCGATTGCCGCCGTCTACAAAGACGCCGCCTCTTCCGGCTCGCAGGCAGGCAGACACGATCTCGCAACGGTCGCCGCAGAGCATGGACATGACCCGGATGGTGTTGACCGATCCCTCATGGATCGATGCCAGCGCCGGATGCTGACGGATAATTTCCTGCACCTCGATATCCGGTCTCCAGGTCTGCAGCATACGCCTGACCTCGTTTTTCGTTACCCTGCGGCTGATCGGCCGCAGCCCGGAGCCGCGGCTGGTGCCCATGGCCGGCTTCATCACCGCGATCTTATCGGTATCGGTCAGTTTCTTTTTCGCCATAATGATATCCACCGCGTCATCTACGCTGATCGGATTGTAATCCGCGTCCCGGAAAGCCCCTGCGATCTTATGTACCAGCGTCTTCGGCGTCCGCAGCTCTTTCAGCAGAAGCTCCGTAAAATTCTTGTCCTTAAAGGCCTCCACGTAGTCCTGATCCATAAAATAACGGCTCATGTGGTACTTCTGCAGATCTTCGGGGATAAACCGCTCATCGAAAACGCCGGTGACATTCAGATAGAACCGGTGCACCGCCGGATCGATCTGATAGACAAATGCGTACGGCTTCCAGAAAGCTTCCAGCTTCTTTCGTTCTTCCTCGGTCAGGTCGCGATATTCGGGTCTGTCTGCATCCTGATAATACTGCATGACCTTTGCGCACTTTTCACGCAGATCTCTATCGTGTTCCAGATCAACGGCTGTATTCCGTCTGCCTTTAATTTTATACATTTATATATTTTCTCCC
>CALXJA010000170.1 GCA_944388465.1 uncultured Emergencia sp. | reverse complement strand
GTATTAAAAGGCGTAATATCGATGCCGATACGCATGAACTCATAAACATAGCGGCTCTTTACCAGACGGTGAAGCCGGAAATATTCCTCGGTAAACCCTTTTTCTTCTATTTCATTGTCAGAAAGAAAGAGCATATCCTTGGTCGGATCGAAGGGCAGATATTTTCTCTCATAGCTGAAAACCCCGCGCAGCAGCTGCAGGAGACGGATCCTTCCCTGTCTGTACCTCTCGGCGTTTCCCGGCGCCCCCATATGCGGAAAAAGCTGCCAGAGAATATAACGATAGCAGTGGCGCAGCCATCCTTCTTCCGGTTCATCCGCGAGCTGCGGAATCAATTTGCGTGCACAGTTCAAAATCGTCTCTGTGCTGAACCGTTCTGACCCGAAGCCGCTGAGATCCACGGCCAGCGCCTTCCAGCGGCTCTTGCGGAGTTCTTCATCCGCTTCCCTTCTATTGTATCCGGCTTCCTTCAAAAAGCCTTTATCGAGAAAGGCTTTGCAGATCTCTTCGTAAATCCGTATATCTCTTTCCATGTTTATAACCCGTGTTTCAATTTCTTTCTCGCGAAGGTGGTCTGCGGCAGTTCCAGAAACTCCGCTGCTTTTCGCGTTGTTTTCTCCCTCTTCAGGGCGTAAGCGATGATCTGTTTTTCCTGACGGTCCATGATCTGATGAAAGTCTACCGATTCTTTTCCCGCCAGTTCTTTCCGAATATTGAGTATCATATCACTGCCGGCGTTTTCACTGAGCAGTTCCTCCACATCCTGTCCGCTGATGACCGGCTCCCGGCAGCTGATGACCAGCCTGTGGATGACGTTCTCCAATTCGCGGACGTTCCCCGGCCAGTGGTATTCGTACAGACGTCCCAGCGCCTCCCGGGAAAGTTCTCTGGTGATCTTGTATTTCTTCGTCCAGCTGCTGACAAAGCTTTCGGCAAGGCAGAGAATATCCTCTCGTCTCTCCCGCAGCGGCGGAACATCGATCTTGCAGATATTCAGCCGGTAGTAAAGATCTTCTCTGAACTTTCCCTCATCCACCAGCGTTTTCAACGGAATGTTGTTGGCGACGATGACCCGGACGTTTACGGAAATCTGCCGTGTGCCGCCCACCCGGTAAAACTGGCTCTCCTGTAATACCCGCAGCAGCTTCGACTGCATATTCATCGAAAGCGTGCCGATCTCATCCAAAAACAGGATACCGGTGTCTGCCATTTCAAAGTAACCCGGCTTGCCGCCTGCGCTGGCTCCGGTGAAGGCTCCTGATTCATAGCCGAAAAACTCGGATTCGGCCAGGCTTTCCGCAATGGTCGCGCAGTTGATTTTGACGCAGGGACAGCTGTGGCGCTCGCTGTTCTGATGGATCAGGGAAAGAACTTTTTCCTTGCCTACGCCGGTCTCCCCCTGGATGATCACGTTGCAGTCGTAGCGGGCAATATTCATGACCTCCTCCACCATATGACGGGTCACCGGACTCTGGTAGACAAAATCGTCTTCTCTTCCTGCCGTTCCCAGTTCAATGCTCTTTACTCTGCCGGCAGAAAGAAAATCCTGGGGCTGTTCCGTATACGCATATTCGGCGGCGCGGATCCTCTCCTGTATACCGCAAACGATTTTGACCGCGAACTCCGGAAAATCCCGAATATACTGATCCGAGGCATACATGGAAACGATCTTGCCTATAGATTCTGCCGCGATCTGCGCCTGCAGATAGTGGTTCAGTACAGAACTGAAGAAAACATCGCCAAAAGGTCTGGTCAGCAGCACCGCCAGCGTCTCGGCGCCGAATATATCGTCAGCCACGATCACCTGGTCCACGTTCATCAGCTGCGGCGCGTTTTCCTGAAAATATTCCCGGGCGGCAACAGGCTGTGTCAGATCGGCAAAATGGACGGATTCTGCCAGGGGCTGCAAAAGCTGTGTCATTTCGTCTTTGCTGAGGGTCTCTTTCGTATCTTTGTGCATGATGATGGAAACCGATGCGGCATCACCCACACCTTCACGGACGGCAGCCGAATAGATCAGCGCGGTAAAGGCATCCCGGGCGATGATGACAATCGTCTGGCATTCGTGCTCGGCCGCCAGCTGGTACGCGCCGAACAGGCTTCCCACCTCGTCAATGGCCGCCAATGCGGCCGCCTGTGGGATCTTACTGTCGAAACGGCATACAGAAGTCGTCTCGAACAATATGGCATAGCCGTCACAGATCAGCTGTCCATAACGATAATCGATCTCCCGTATGCTTTGGATATACAGGGGAATACAGGTCAGAGAGGTAATGCAGCAGATCCTCTCACCCGGCTGCGGCGCATCCTCCATATCCAGTTCTGTCCCCAGCTCCTCTACCGTTCCGGTAAGAATCCCTCCGCTTCCGGTAAACGGATTGTGGAGTTTCCCTCTTTTGTCTATGATATCGGCGATCTTTCGCCTCACTTTTTCTTCGTCGAAACCGCAGCTGCTGCAGATCTGCTGGAAACTGTCCCATTCCAGATGTATGCGTTCCAGGCGGATCCGAAACTCCCGGCTTCCCAGCTCTCTGCGGTTGTCAATTTTCCACGCGGCTGCCGGAACCATCCCTCTTGGCTCCAGAACTCTGTCCAGCCCGTAATTTTTTGCCGTCATAAGTCGTACCGTTTACCACTGATTTTGCTTTCACAATACCTTTTTTTCATCCTATTCGAAACTCGTCCTAAAGTCAACTGTTTGACCCATTTTTGGTACACGTTCGGACAAAAATATCCCGTTTTTGGGTCAGCCTCAGCCGAGATTTCCCGAAGCGCTGCCGAAAAACCGCTTTTTCACGCAGATCATATCGTCTTCACCGATCCGTCTTCATTTGGCACAGCATTTGCTTTATCTAAGACTAAAGTACGAACTACTGCAATTATCAATTATCCCTCTGCCTTGCGGCAGAGAACACGAAAAGGAGACAAGAACGAATGAATTTTATCAAAGCCGCAGTTAAATTTCTGCCTGTGG
>CALXJA010000169.1 GCA_944388465.1 uncultured Emergencia sp. | reverse complement strand
TCTACTGTCTCCAAAAGTACGTTCATAAACCGGAGTGCAAGAAAAATCTGCGCCTCCTTCGTCAGATGAAGTCCATTCTCCGGAATATTCACCGATCCGCTGAAGTTTTTCAGACTTTCCGTCTGATCATTGAGCGGGCAGTTTTTAACCTCCGCAATTTCCCTTATGATGCCGTTAAATACATCCCAGTCATCGATCCGGTAAGTCCACCTTTTATCCCGGACTCCCCGCTCCTGTGCCGGGATATTGCACGGCGTCAGTGTGTGAAGAATAGTCTGTCCGCCGCAGGCATGCACCATATCCACAATATAGTTCATATCCCTTTGAAATTCTTGCGGACTCACATTGTTTTTCGTATAGACATCCCCATTGCGCCGCATATCATTGATACCCATGTAAAGCGATGCCAGATCCGGTTTGTACCGCAGTACCCGGTTATACAGATTTGCCAGTGTCTGCGGAACGGTTTCCGCTGTGACTGCCGCATCGATTACCCGGATTCCCGGATAAGCTCTCAGCAATTCTGTCACAATATTGACATAGCTCAGATATTCGGAAGAAAAAGAACAGCCAATGACCGCAAACGTAAACTTCTTGCCGGTCAGAATCCTGGACATCCGCTCCTCGTACTCTGCCTTTACTATGCTGACCATCTCGTTCATCTGCCCCCGCAGTTCCGCTACAATTCCTCGCAATTCTTCCTCTTCGTAATCAAACCCCAGGGAAAGAAGATGGATATCGTCTTCCATCCACATGACGCCCTGTTCATAGCTTTTAAAACGAATATTGGTATATGCGTCATATTGATCGCTGATATTTCTAAATTCTTTCATTCCTGCTCTTCCTTTTTAAAGCTGCTGCAGCAGAATCTCCATAAAATTTTCGGCAATATAGAGCTGAGCTTCCTTCGTCAGCAAAACACCGTTTTTCTCCAGATTGACCGGTTTGTCAAACTCTGCGAGACTTTTTTCCAGATCGTTGAGCGCACAGTGATTCCGCCTGGCGATCTCCCGGATATCCTCGTTTCTTCGCCTTATCTCCGCATTGGAGATCGTCCAGTTCATATGGGCGTAAGCCGCTTCCGCTTCTTCCTCCTGTACCCCCGGCAGAGTATTCAGGATGACCCTGCTCCCATTGTGCAGCATAACCTTTGTCAGATAATCTATATTGTCCCGGTATTCCTTACGCGAAGATACCGTCTTGTGGTAAGCATCCCTGCTGCAGAATACATCATTGATGCCGACCAGAATAGAGGTTACCTTCGGTTCCATCGCTACGGCCAGATTATAGACGTACTGCAGGGACTGATTCGACGTATCGCCAGAATTTCCCGCCACATGCAGACTGATTCCCGGGCAGCCCGACAGCGCCTTTCGCAGGATATTGCAATAGCTGAGATATTCACTGGTCAACTGATCACCAATAAACACCAGAGGCATAGCAAGCGGCGTCAGCTTTTCTCTGATCTGCTCTGCGAATCGCTGTTCTATATATTCTGCGCCCTGCTCCAGATCCGTTTCCAGTTCCCGGAATATTCGATCCACGGATTCCCTCGGATAACCGTAAACCTCTGCAATTTTATCCGGCTCGTTATTGAGCGGGACACAGTGGCGGTGCAGCTTCATTCGTGTATTGGTATAGCTGGTAAAAAAGTCCCCGGTATATCTTGCGTCGTCTTTTGCCATAATTCTTCCCTTTCTCTTAATCCAGCGGCGGCATCTCCGGCACCCACTTTTCCGTCAGTAAAATCTCTGGATCTCCATATTTTGAAGCTTCTGCCACCACCTCCGGATCATCGAGAATCAAAAGATGTCCGTCTTTGATCAGCACTTCATCGTTGACGGTCAGTGTCGGGAAGAATACCTCCATATCGCGATGTCTGTACCATTGATCCTTGCCTCCGCCAATACCGAAGTGAAGCACTCCGGAACGTCTTGTTCCGCCTACCCATGCCTGGAAAGTCTCCGAACCCTGGTAACGGTACTTGTAACCTAACCGAAAAGCCCTCGGATGTACCCCATACATAATCTCTTCTAACCAGTTGATTCCCAATCCTGGGGAAACACCAAAGGTTGTATTCCGTCCCTCTGCACTGGCATCTTTTCCTTTTTCCCAGTCGCGCATCCATTCTTTTGCCACGATACCGCCGCCATGCAGATCAACGATGCGTCCTCCTTTGACGATCGCTTTCATCTCCGGGATATAACCGGTGTGAATCGATGTCGATACGATCACGCCTTCTGCGTTAGCACCGTCAGGTTTGGGTTCATAAGGAATCATACCCACCTGCTCTGTCCCGAAAGTATTGATCGGCGCCTTGCCGTTCTCTTTTTTTATCTCCCCTCTAGTACACATTTTAAATCCCTGTACGGTAATATCCGTTCCCTGCGGATCAGTGATATGCATCACTGCGTGATCGATATCTCCGCCTATGGCCTTCTGCAGATGTTCGTGCGCTTTGAAATTCAGATACTTGAGAAGATCATTCGGGTATGTCGCCCAATCGCTGGTTAACGCTTCCTTATTAGAAATAGCCACGCTGAGCATTCGGGTATGGTACTTTTCCCAGAAATCTGTCGGATGCATTCCATACTGCGTATGTCCGGTTCCATAAATACCGTGCATATCCGCATAACCGCTGAGATTGATACAAAGATCGGCAGCTTTCATGGCGCTGATCAGAACCTCTGGATAGGCGCCGCAAAGAGTATTGTTGGTAATCTCATGAGAACTGCATCCCACACCTGCTGCCGGAATGATCATCGAAGAAACATACCCGCCCTCTGACTCATAAGCGATGCGATACGCATCCACGATGAGAGGATCGGTCGTAGTATCCGCAATGAGTAAAACAGACTCTCCCGCTTTGATCGGGCAGGCGTTTCTTGCACAGTTTAACGTTCCTTTCATCATATCCGAAAGTTGAATTGCCATGATTTCCTCCTTTTTTTAATTTTCTCACAATTTTTTATAATGCAAATTATATACGCCTTCGTCTGCTGTGTCAATACATTTTAAATTATTTTTTAATACATTTTTAATACATATGTGGTAGCTTAATGCTTGAAAGCTGGCGGAATTTGTTTTATAATTGTAATAAATAAGAGTTCTGACGGTGCAGTGTACTCTTTCCCGAAAACCACGGCTCCACGGTTCTCACAGCTACACGCAGGAGGAATACGTATGACTGGAAAGCAGACAGCTTTACCCCTATATTTACAAATTGCCGCTAAAATAAAAGAACAGATTGAACGAGAAGGCTACCGTGCCGGCGACCGTCTTCCCTTTGAAAACTGGTTTGTTGAGCATTACCAGGTCAGTCGGGTGACGATCAGAAAATCGATCGACCAGCTGATCAGCGACGGTATCATCGAGCGACGCCCCTATCACGGTCTCTATGTGTTGAAAAAGGAAGCGACGATCCATTCTGATTCGCCGATTTATTCCTTCGGTTTTTCTGAAGATCAATCAGAAGTAACGTCAAAGATCCTGTCCTTTGAGATATTGGATATTCCGGACAGGTTAAAGGAAATATTCCATTACAAGAAGGAACGCAAGGTATATTTTATCCATATTCTGCGGTACTACCAAGGCGCACCGCTCACAATACAGGCCATATACCTGAACAAAGAACTGCTTCCGGATTTAGATATATTTTCACTAAAAGATACGCCGCTTTATGAGATCATTGAGAAAACTTATAATTTGTCCATTCATCATCTCAGCGTTTCTATGTCCGTTTCCTCTCCAACTCCCGAACAGGCTGAATGGCTGGGCGCATCGCCTGCCGACAGTCTGCTTCAGGCCAGAGACACCTTATATTTGAGCGACAACCGCGCAGTACGCTATGCCGTGTCCCTTTACGCAAAATCTGTCAACTACAGCTACACGGTGAATAAATGATTTTGCGTTTAAAAAAAGCAGAAAGAAGAAAACACAGAGAACCCAACCCTCGGCAGGGCGAAGATTATCTTGCCAATTTTCCCGCCTCATATTAGAATAGAAACAAAGCTATCCCCTTGATATGGAAAGGAGTTGTTTATGAACTATAAGATCGTTGGAGAGCCACTGCCTGCTGTCATCTGTGACCTGCAACCCGGCGAAGCCCTGATCACCGAAAGCGGCGCCATGAGCTGGATGACGCCCAACATGAAAATGGAAACCACCGGCGGCGGGCTGGGTAAGGCTTTGGGCAGAATGTTCTCCGGAGATACGATTTTTCAGAATAGGTATACCGCCCAGGGCGGCAGCGGACAGATCGCTTTCGCTTCCAGCTTCCCCGGTTCCATACGTGTCTTTGACATCGAACCCGGCAAAGAAATCATCGTACAGAAAAGCGCTTTCCTGGCCAGTGAAGCGTCCGTAGAGCTTTCGATCTTTTTCCAGAAAAAACTGGGCGCCGGCGTTTTAGGCGGTGAAGGCTTTATCATGCAGAAACTGTCCGGACACGGTACTGCCTTTGTAGAAATTGACGGATATGCCGTAGAATACGATCTCGCGCCCGGCCAGTCGATGATCGTCGATACAGGTTATCTTGCGGCCATGGACAGCAGCTGTTCCATGGAGATCGTTTCCGTTCCCGGCGTCAAAAACATGCTCTTTGGCGGTGAAGGCGTATTCAATACCGTTGTAAACGGTCCAGGAAAAATCATCCTGCAGACAATGCCGATCAATGTCGTTGCCGGTGCGATCCGGCCATTTATGCCGACTTCCAATTAAAGTTTTTTAAGTTTTCGGTATCCATATATCCAACATAACCGGCATAATCTAAAAGCCACTGCAAATAGACGAAAATCAAATCGGCTATAAACAGTGGCTCTTTTTCATTGCCATATGCAAAACCTGCTTTATCCGCACTCTTTATCTGCACCGCAGCGTCCGTGAAAGGTTCCGCCGTTCCGAAAGCCGAAAAGGCCGTGAGACAGCGGATCCTTTTCAGAAACTGACAAGCATAAACGACATGCGGTATCCCGGCCAGATCATTAAATCTCCTTTTTTTCCGTTTTATTCGGCGCCCGGTTTTCCGAAAGGAAAAGACCCGCCATCGTCAGCACCATACCGCAGCCGGTCATCCAGGTGATCGGCTCGTGCAGAACCAGAACGGAGGTTACTACCGTAACCACCGGCGCCAGATAAATATATACGCTGGTCCGCACTGCACCCAGCACTTTCACCGCGAAATTCCAGGTCACAAAGCAAAGAGCCGATGCGCCCAATCCTAAAAACAAGATATTCAGCAGGCAAACCGGGTCGGCAAAACGTTCGATGCCAATCTCAAAATCGAAGAAAAACATCGCAGGGATCATAAAGAGAATCCCGTAAAAAAACATTCGTCTTGTGGTCAAAATCGTAGGATACCCGTAATTGCTGATTTTTTTCGTCAGAATAGAGTAGCAGGCCCAGACAAAAGCCGCCAGCAAGGCTAGCAGATCGCCCTTAGGACTGATTTGTAAATTTGACGCGCCATTGAAACTGATCAGTGCGATTCCTGCGATGGCTACAGCAAAGCCAAGGAAGAATCTTGCCGACAGTTTTTCATCACTCTTTAGAAACAGGTGTGACAGCACGGCGGTGAAAAACGGCGCTACCGAACAGATCACACCCACATTAGAAGCCATAGTATATGTCAGCGCAATATTTTCAAGCAGATAATAAAGGCAGACACCACAAAGGCCGGCAGCGACAAAGGTCAGCTCCTGGCTGCGGTCAACGCCCCTGAGCCTTCGGGGAAAGATGATCAGCAGCGCAAAAAATCCCATAGTAAAACGGAAAAACAGAATTTCTACAGGTTGAAAGTCCGCTAACAGTACCTTCGTGGAAATAAACGTTGTTCCCCATATAAACACGGTCAATAGTGCTGTCAAATGACCGACTGCCGGTTTACTCTCCAAAGTCTTCATCTTTTGTCTACCTCCTCTGTTTCTACTTAATTTTAGCACCGTAGATCCGGAAAGACTGGTAAAATCTCTTCTTTTTTTGCTACGCTTTTTATTCCCGCTGCATATTCGTGTACATCAAAACGGCACAGCAGCTGAATAACTGCTGCGCTATTTTAAGCGCATC
>CALXJA010000168.1 GCA_944388465.1 uncultured Emergencia sp. | reverse complement strand
TGCAAAATTTTCCCTTTATGCTATAATAATCCCGTAAATTTTTTCAATGAGGTGAGTTATGGCGTTACAGTTTTGCTCTTTAGCCAGCGGAAGTTCCGGAAACTGCAGCCTGGTAAAGACGGATCGCACAGCGCTGCTGGTCGATACAGGCATTACGGGGAAAAGGATCCTGGGAGGACTTGCAGATATGGGTGTGGAGCCTGCGCGGCTCAGCGGGATCCTGATCACGCATGAACATGTCGATCATGTGCGCAGTCTGCGTATGCTCAGCCGTAAAGCAGAAAACGCCAGGGTGTATGCTTCGGAAGGCACGCTGGAGGAGGTCGGCGATAAGATACGCCCGGAAAAGGCGGAGATCGTCTGCAGCGGAGAGGAATTTCAGATTGGGGATATTCTGGTCAGAGCCTTTGCGCTGTCTCACGATGCAGCGGAACCGCTGGGTTATTCCTTTATTCATGAAGGCCGTCAGGTCACCATTGTCACCGATACCGGCATAGTTTCGGATGAGATCCTTTCCCAGGCGCAGCAGGCGAATCTGCTTGTCCTGGAAGCCAACCATGAAGTCAATATATTGCGGATGGGTGCATATCCCTATGCGCTGAAACGGAGGATTTTAGGCGACCGCGGACATCTTTCCAATGAAGCGGCAGGCGAATGCCTGTGCCGTATGCTGCAGTGCCGGGATCCGCAAAGAGAAGCGCCCCATGTGCTCCTTGCCCATCTGAGCCGGGAAAACAACACGCCGCAGCAGGCTTATCTGACGATCCGAAACGTCCTGTTTGAACAGGAATTATACATAGATCGTGATTTGACGATGGACGTAATGGAAAGGGATGCGGCAGGGCCGGTTCTGGAAGTGTGAGTCTATGAATATTTTTGTAATCAGTGTAGGAAAATTAAAAGAAAAATACTGGGTGGACGCCGTTAAGGAATACGCCCGCAGGCTCGGCGCCTATTGCCGGCTGGAGCTGATAGAAGTAAAGGAAGCCCGGCTTCCCGACAGAGCCGGCGAGGCAGAAGAAACAGCAGTGAAGCAGGCGGAAGGCGAGGAGATCCTCAGAAGGATCAAAGACAATATGTATGTCGTCACCCTGGAAATTGGCGGCAAAGCGCTTTCTTCCGAGCAGCTGGCAGAAAAAATCGACAGGCTGGCGGTGGACGGCATCAGCAGTATCGCCTTTGTCATTGGCGGCAGTCTGGGTCTGAGCGAGGCCGTCAGCAGCAGAGCGGACTTTAAGCTTTCCTTCTCCAAAATGACTTTTCCCCATCAGATGATGCGGGTCATCCTGCTGGAACAGATCTACAGAAGTTTCAAAATAATACGAAATGAGACCTACCATAAATAATGTCCGAAAGTACTATTTACAATTTATAAAAAAAGAGTATAATGAGGTGAAGTTCAAAAATGAACAGGGAAAATTTCACACAGCAAAAAAAGAAGGTATTCTTTTGCATGGTGGTTTACAGTTTACTTTGCGAGGTATTTTCCCTGTTTATTCTTGGATTCAGGGGCGAATTTACAATCGGCTTAATATTGGGAGCGGGAGCGGCAGCGATCAATCTGGTCATTTTAGAAAAAGTTGTAGATTTGATCATCGAAAAGAGAAAAATGAGTGTGGCCTTCCTTCTGCATTTAGGGAGGTTTTTCCTTTTTGGTCTGCTGGCGGTTCTGAGCTTTATGATCAGCTTTCTTTCCGTCATCGCCTATGCCATAGGCGTATTAGGTCTGGTTGCAGGCTCCGTTATCACCTTTGGAAAGAAGGAGGGGTGAAATGGTCAATTACGATGAATTAGGCCCCCGCATCATCCTGGCTTTTGCCGACGGGAAAATTCAGATCACAGAGAGCACGCTGTTTGGTATCCTTGTGGCGGCGGTGCTGGCCGTACTGGGAATCTGGCTGGGCAGCGGCCTGAAGACTGTACCGAAGGGCAAGCAGGTGGTGGCGGAAACCATCGTTGGCTGGATCTATAAATATACCAGCGACAATATGGGAAAGGAAAACGAGCATTTTGCGCCATATATCGGGACGATTTTCTCCTTTATTCTCATCGGAAGTTCGCTGGGGCTTCTGGGCGTGCGTCCGATCACGGCGGATCTCAATGTGACGGCGGCGCTGGCCGTGATGACCTTTTTCCTGATTCAGGCCAATGCCATAAAGAAACTGGGCGTCAGAGGGCGTCTCGCCGAGATGTGCGATCCCTATCCGTTTATGTTTCCGCTGAAGCTGCTGGAGGAAGTCACGCTTCCGGTTTCGCTGACCCTGCGTCTTTTCGGAAATATTCTCGGCGGCGTGATCGTCGTAGATCTGTGGATGTATCTGATGGAATATTTAAGCGGTCTGCTGACGGATGTCCCATTTTTGCGGGCGGTTACCGTCCTTCCGCTCAACGGCTTCTTCGATATGTTCGAGCCGGCCATCCAGACGTATATATTCTCGATGCTGACCATGGTATTCCTTACGAATGCGATGGCAGGCGTTTCGTCAAAAGTCAAGAAAGAAAAATAAATGTAATGGAAATGTACAGGAGGTAAAAGAAAATGGGTATTGTAGCAATCGGTGCAGGAATCGCCATCGGGCTGACAGGAATCGGAATCGGAATCGGTCAGGGTTTCGGTCTGGGCAAGGGTCTGGAGGGTATCTCCAAACAGCCGGAGGCCGGAAGCAATATCAGAACGACGATGATCGTCGGCATGGCGATCATGGAAACTATCGGTGTGCTGTCCTTCGTTATCGCTATCATTTTAGCCAGCAAGATCTGATGAAAAGATCAGCGAGAGGAGGCGGAGCGTAAATGGAACTGTATCAGCCGCTGATGTCTCTGAACTGGAACATGCTTTTTACCGCGATAACGGTCATCGTGCTGTTCTTTATCCTGAAACACTTTTTCTTTGAAAAGGTGCACGATTTCATGGTGCAGCGGGAGAAGGAGATAAAGGATTCTCTGGATAACGCGGCGAAAACCAATGAAGAGGCGGATAAAAGGCTGCAGATCTATGAAGAAAAGCTGGCGGGAGCCGACAGCGAAAGCCGGCAGATCCTGAAAGCGGCCAGAGACGAAGCAAAGGTTCAGGCCAAGGAGATTCTGGACGATGCCGGTGAGAAGGCTCGCGCGCTGATCGAGCATTCCCAGAAGGAGATCCGGCGCGAAAAGTATAACGCCAGAAAAGAGCTGCAGGAAGAGCTGAGTACTCTGGCAGTCATGGCGGCAGAAAAAATCGTAGAAAAGGAACTGAATCCTGAGGATCAGAAAGAGATCGTGGATAAAATCATCGAGGAGGCTGAGGAGAAGCCATGGAGCTGATCATTGCGATGACATATGGCAAGGCTCTTTTTGATGCGGCAAAAGAGCTGGATATGATCGACGAGATCAAAGAAGAGATCGATGCCATCGATCATATCCTGAAGCAGGAACCCCAGTTCAGCGAGCTGCTCTGCACACCGGCTATTCCGGCGGTAAAGAAAAAGACCATGATCAGAGAGGTCTTTGAAGGCCGGATCAGCCGTCAGACACTATCTTTTCTGTATATTCTCGTCGATAAGGGGAGATTTTTCCATTATCACCGCATTGTGAAGGAATATCTGCGGCTTATGGACGAATACCGGGGCGAGGCTTATGGAAAGGTTTATTCGGCTGTGCCGCTGAGTGCGGAACAGAGGGCAAAGCTGGAGGCGGACACAGGTAAGCTCCTGGACGAAAAAGTCAGGCTCAAGAACAAGGTGGATCAGAGTCTTCTCGGCGGGGTCAAGATCATGGTGGATGGAAAAATCATCGACGCCACCCTGCGGGCAAAGCTCGAAGATCTGCGGTATAAACTGAAGACGTTATAGAAGGGAGGGAAACCTCTATGAATTTAAGACCTGACGAGATCAGCGGGCTGATCAAGGAACAGATCAAGAACTATACCCATAATCTGGAGATCTCTGATTTCGGCACCGTCATGCAGGTGGGAGACGGAATCGCCAGAGTGTATGGACTGAATAAATGTATGTCCGGCGAGCTGCTGGAGTTTTCCGGCGGGATCTACGGTATGGCGCTGAATCTCGAGGAAGATAATGTAGGTGCGGTTATCCTGGGTTCTGACCGGGAGATCGGCGAAGGGGATATTGTAAAGCCTACAGGGACGGTGGTAGACGTACCGGTAGGCGAGGCGATGATCGGCAGAGTTGTCGATGCTCTGGGGCAGCCTATAGACGGCAAGGGCGCCATAGAGACAACGGAATTCCGGCCTATCGAGTATCCGGCGCCCGGCGTCCTGCAGAGGAAGTCTGTAAGCGAACCCCTGCAGACCGGTATCAAGGCCATCGATGCCATGATGCCGATCGGACGCGGACAGCGCGAGCTGATTATCGGCGACCGGCAGACCGGGAAAACGGCCATTGCCGTGGATACCATTCTCAATCAGAAAGATACGGGCGTTATCTGTATCTATGTTGCCATCGGACAGAAAAAATCCACCGTGGCACAGCTGGTACAGACGCTGGAAAACCAGGACGCCATGAAATATACGATCGTTGTTTCCGCTACGGCCAGCGAGGTGGCGCCGCTGCAGTATATCGCGCCGTATTCGGGCTGTGCCATTGCGGAATACTTTATGTACCAGGGAAAACATGTGCTGATCGTCTATGACGATCTTTCCAAACATGCGGTGGCTTATCGGGCCATGTCGCTGCTGCTGCGCAGACCGCCGGGAAGAGAAGCGTATCCGGGCGATGTCTTCTATCTGCACAGCCGGCTTTTAGAGCGGGCGGCAAAGCTGTCTGACGAGCTGGGCGGCGGCTCGATCACCGCGCTGCCGATCATCGAGACCCAGGCAGGAGACGTTTCCGCCTATATTCCAACCAACGTGATTTCCATCACCGACGGACAGATTTTCCTGGAGACGGAGCTGTTTTTCTCCGGTCAGCGGCCGGCCATCAACGCGGGCATCTCTGTATCCCGTGTAGGCGGCAATGCGCAGATCAAGGCGATGAAAAAGGTTTCGGGAAAGATCAAGCTGATGCTGGCACAGTACAGAGAGCTGCAGACCTTTTCTCAGTTCGGTTCGGATGTGGATGCCAATACCCGCAAGCAGCTGGATCACGGACGGATTTTGATGGAAATTCTGAAGCAGGGACAATATCATCCTGTGGACGTCGTTCATCAGGTAATGATTCTTTACGCGGCGTCCGGCGGTTTTCTCGATGATATCAATGTGGACAGCGTCCGTTCCTTTGAAAAGCAGTTCTATGCCTACATGGATGACCATTATCCGGAGATCGGCAGGGAGATCCGGGAAACCGGCGATTTCGGCAAGGATATAGAAGAACTTCTGATCAAGGGAATCAACGAGTTCAAGAAGGTAGGTTTTATCGATGGCTGAGCATATGCAGAACATTCAGAGACGCATCAAGAGCATCGGCAGTACGGAACGGATCACCAACGCCATGAAGCTGGTTTCCGCCGCTAAGCTGCGGAAGGCCAAGGCTGTCTTTGAAAATTCCCGTCTGTATTTAGGCAGTCTTCTTGAATCCATTCAGGATACCTTTTCCGATACCGCAGATGTGCCGCAGATGTTTCTGGCGGGCAGCCGGCCGATCCGCAATAAATGCTATGTGCTGATCACCAGCAGCAATGGTCTTTGCGGAAGCTTTAACGGCAATGTGATCCGGGTCATGGAAAAAGAACTGGACGCCTATGAGGAAGGCCGTGATCACGTGAAACTGGTGACGATCGGCTCCAAGGGAAAAGATTATTTTCTCCATCACGGCGTGGAGATCCTGCAGGATCATGATGCGCCGGCGGATACGGTCACCTTCAGCGAGACCCGGGAGATCAGCGGTCCGTTGATGGAGCTGTACCGAAAAGGAGAGATCGATGAGATCGATATCGTCTATACGGCATATATCAATACATTGCGGCAGGAGGTGACGGTCCGGCGTCTTCTTCCTCTGGAAATTCCGGAAAGAAAAGAGGAAAAGAAATACCGGATGCCCGTGGAATACGAACCGTCGTCGACAGACGTTTTCCGCTATCTTGTGCCTAAGTACGTGGAGCTGATGATCTTTAACACCTGTATTGAATCCGCTACCTGCGAGTACGCGGCCAGAAGAACCGCTATGGAAAATGCCAACGACAATGCGAAAGACATGCTGGCACAGCTTCAGCTGGAATACAATCACGCCAGACAGGCGGAGATCACCGATGAGATCATCGAGATCGTAGCCGGGTCTGAGGCGCAGAACTGATTGAAGGAGGCAAGAGGATGCATAAAGGCACTATACATCAGATCATCGGACCGGTCATCGATATCCGGTTCCATCCGGATGAAATGCCGGAACTGCTTAATGCAATAGAAATTCCCTGCGGCGACAGAAAAATCGTCGCAGAGGTTCACCAGCATATCGGCGACGACGAGGCAAGATGCGTCGCCCTGTCATCTACGGACGGTCTTTCTCGCGGGATGGAAGCCATCGACACGGGGGAGCCGATCAAGGTTCCGGTAGGTTCGGAGGTGCTTGGCCGGCTGTTTAACGTTCTGGGCGATCCCATTGATGAAAAAGGTCCGGTCGTAACAGAGGCAAAGCATTCCATCCATCGTCCGGCGCCGAAGTTTGAGGATCAGGACACCTCATCTCAGGTCTTTGAAACCGGGATCAAGGTCATCGACCTGATCGCGCCGTATACCCGGGGCGGAAAGGTAGGTCTTTTCGGCGGAGCGGGGGTAGGCAAGACGGTCCTGATCCAGGAGCTGATCAATAATATTGCCACCGAGCACGGCGGAATCTCTGTTTTTGCCGGCGTCGGCGAGAGAACCAGGGAAGGCAACGACCTGTACAACGAGATGCAGGAATCCGGCGTATTGAAAAAAACAGCCATGGTTTTCGGACAGATGAACGAACCGCCGGGAGCCAGGATGCGAGTGGCTCTGACCGGATTGACGATGGCCGAATATTTCCGGGATCAGGAAAAGCAGGACGTCCTGCTGTTTATCGACAATATTTTTCGTTTTACCCAGGCCGGATCAGAGGTATCGGCGCTGCTGGGACGTGTGCCTTCAGCGGTAGGCTATCAGCCGACACTGGCTACAGAAATGGGCGCGCTGCAGGAGCGGATCACTTCGACCAAGGAAGGTTCGATCACCTCGGTTCAGGCGGTTTACGTTCCGGCCGACGACCTGACTGACCCGGCGCCGGCCACTACCTTTGCCCACCTTGATGCGACCACCGTCCTGTCCAGATCGATCACGGAGCTGGGTATCTATCCGGCAGTTGATCCGCTGGCATCGACATCCAGGATCCTGGATCCGCTGATTTTAGGCGAGGAACATTATAATGTAGCCAGAGGTGTGCAGCAGGTGCTGCAGAAGTATAAAGACCTGCAGGATATTATCGCGATCCTGGGTATGGATGAGCTTTCGGAAGAAGATAAGGAAACTGTCGCCCGGGCAAGAAAGATCCAGCGATTCCTTTCTCAGCCGTTCAGCGTGGCGGAGCAGTTTACCGGCATGAAGGGCAAATACGTGACGATCGAGGAAACGGTTCGCGGTTTCCGGGAAATTCTGGAAGGCAGACATGATGAGATTCCGGAGTCCATGTTCCTCTTTGCCGGAGGCATAGACGACGTTGTGGAAAAATATGAGGCGTCGAAGGAGAAAACGTTATGACGGACGGAAAAGAAGGTGTTTTGCTGCAGGTCATCACGCCGGCAGAGATGTTTTTTTCCGGTCTGGTGGATATGGTGGTGGTTTCCTGCCGCGACGGTCAGGAGGGATTCATGGCCAATCACGCCTGGTGCGTCAAGCTGCTGGCAGATGAAGGGATCCTCAAGATCCGCCGCCGCGGAGAAAAGGATTTTCTCCGCGCCAGGATCCATGGCGGCCATGTAGATATCAAGGATCATTTTGTCATTTACACAGATGAGGCGGCATGGGAGGAAGCTTCCGGCTGTTAAAGCCATATTGCGGCAGAATATAGAGAAAGAAAAATGAACCGCCTGTGCGGACGGCAGAAAAAGCTGTCCCACAGGTGTTTTTTTCTGCCGGGAAACAGGAAATCGAGGTCATCTGCAGCAGGATCGACAGGAATGAAATAAAAATTTCATAAAAAGCAAAATAGAAAAAATTTACATCATTTTAACATAAGTATGGTAGCGGTTTTACATAATCCCCTTTATAATAGCCGTGTAAATGAGAAAAAATGAAAATCAAAATAGGCTAAAGGAAAAATGGAGGATATGTGATGGAATTGACAAAAAAGAATACCGCGACCAGCTCGCAGAAACTGATGATCTTTGTGCTGACCATGGCGCTGTACGGTCTGGCTACCCTGTTTACGGAATTGATCCCCAGCTTCCAGGCAGGCGTTGTGGAATTTTCGGTGGAATACTTCCTGTTCATTCCGCTGACCCTGGCGATGCTCTTTGACCCGCTTTCCGTGGCGCTTGGCGCAGCGACAGGAGAACTGGTCTTCAGCGAGATCATGCTGGGACAGTTCGGCGGTCTGGGCGAACTGGAAAAATTCCTGACGGTCACCATCGGCGTTTACATTGCCGGACGTATGGTAAAGGATCCGACCAACAGAAAGATGGTTGGCGTCGCCGCAATCACCGGCACAGGAATGCAGCTGCTGATGGGCATGCTGGTTGACATCGCCAAGGTACAGTTTGCGGTGGAAGATTTTGAGGCTGTAGCCGGCCTGCCGGAGAGCGTATACGCAACGGAGGGATTTGCTTTCCTTAACGATCTGCTCTTTTCCGGTGTTCTGTTCTGCATGTTGCCGACAATGTATCTGGTGCCGAAACTTTATGGAAAAATCGAGCCGCTTCTGGGCATGAGACTTAGAGATAAGAGTACGGGTGTCGGCAATGTCGATGCAAAAATCGTTGCTTTCTCCATTCTGGGATTCCTTGCAGCGGTAACCGCGGAGATGGCGGCCACCAGCGGTATGCCTCTGATCGATTGGGAAGCAGAGTGGGCTGAGAGCGGAACAGCGCTGACGATCGGTATCATTGTAGCGGCTGTCGTCGCTGTGGTCGCATTGCTGGTGCTGAAGAGCAAAGCCGGAAAGGAAAACGCGTAACGGTGATGAACATTATCGAGATAGAGAATCTGACCTATTCTTATCCCGCCGCGCAAAAACCGATACTGAACAATATTACGCTTCAGATCGAAGAAGGAGACTTCCTGGCCGTTGTTGGCAACAACGGCTGCGGGAAGTCAACTTTTTGCAAGACGCTCAACGGCCTGATTCCCCATTTTATCGACGGAGACTTTTCGGGTTCCGTCAAAGTGGGAGGTCTGAACACGCTGGAATCCGATGTGGGCACGCTGGCCTGCAAGGCGGGATACGTATATCAGGATTTTGAAAATCAGATTGTGCGGCCAACCGTGCTGGACGACGCCTCCTACGCCTGCCTCAATTACGCCATGAAGGACTATGAGGAGAGGGGGCGCCGGGCTCTTTCTCTCTGCGGGCTGGAGGGCAGAGAAGACGACTATATCTGGCAGCTTTCTGGGGGACAAACGCATCTTCTGGCTCTGGCCGGAGCCGTATCCCTGCGTCCGGATGTGCTGATTCTGGACGAGCCCATCGCACAGTTGGATCCGAGCCATGCGGACAGGATCTACGAGGTGCTGCGTGAACTTAATGAGAAGCACGGTAAAACCATCATTGTCATCGAACATCACACGGAGTACATAGCAGATTACTGCAAGCATGTGATGTTGATGCGGAATGGAGGAATAGCCTGGAAGCTGCCGACCGTGGAAGCTCTGCAGCGAGTGGAAGAACTGGAAGAATGCAATATCTTTCCGCCTCAGGTGACTATCGCGGCCTTCCGCATGAAAAAAGCAGACCGTCTGCCGCAGACCGAGAAGCTGCCGACCACGGTGGAAGAGGGGAAGCAGACCTTCGGCGGGCTTCACTGGCATGCCTCGGAAGCGCAGAAACCTGCGAAAGAGGGGGAAACCCTCGTTCGATTCGACGACGTATCCGTGGCCTACCGATCCGTAAAGGGAGAAGAGCGCTGCGTTTTCAACCACTTGAATCTGGACATCCACAGAGGTGAGAAAATCGCCCTGATCGGTTCCAACGGCGCCGGAAAATCTACGATGATGAAGCTGATGGTGGGTCTGCTTCGTCCGGGAAGCGGCCGGATACTGCTGAAGAACGAGGATACCCGGCAGAAAAAGACGGAACAGTTATCACGGACGATTTCGCTGGTTTATCAGAATCCGGAGGAGATGTTTATCAAGGATTCCATAGAAGCGGATATCGCCTATGCTATGCAGATCCGGGATGTTTCCGGCTGGCAGGAAAAAACCGAAGCACTGCTGGAGCGATTCCGGCTGAGCGAGCTGCGGAAAAGGGACGGCCGTCTGATGTCTGGAGGACAGATGCGGAGAGCGAGCCTGGCCATAGGTATCGCCCTGGATCCGGAGATTCTGCTGCTGGATGAGCCGACAGCCAATCTGGATATCGCAACGAGGAAGGAAATCATGCGGATGCTGACCGATATGAAGGATATCACGGAAACGGTGATGATTGCGACCCATGATATGCAGCTGGTATGCGAATGGGCGGAGAGGATTATCGTCCTCAGTGGCGGAAATGTGGTCGCCGACGGATTGCGGGACGAGGTTTTCGGAAACCGCAGCGTTATTGAGCAGGTCGGCATACGGCCACCAGAAATATTTACCATGGGACGCACCCTCAATGAAGAGGCTCTTTGCTATACGGTAGATGAATTTCTGCGTGATTTCAGGGAGGTATAATAATGGAAATGAAAATGAAACGAAAGCTTTCGGAGAGCATTCTGGATAAGCTTTCCATTGATTTCCTGCGCAGTCAGGTTTTGAAAAACGCCTATGGCAACGACGACACGGTCATCGCGAAACTTGATCCGCGGATCCTGCTGGTCTGGTATCTCTTTGTGGGACTGGTGCCGTGGTTCGTGAGCAATCTGTATTTTCTGATGGGCTGCTTTCTTCTGGTGATAGTGACGACTTGGATGGCGAGAGTAGCCGGACTGGTGCTGCTTCTCTTTGCCGTGGGCGTCTTTTCCCAGACCGGTTATCTGCTGATCGTGTCGCTATTTTTCGGAGGCAATATGTCCACCGTCGTACCACTGCTGATTCTCACCTTGAAGGTAGCCACCTGCTCTCTGGCGTCCATTACGGTGTTTTCCGGTCTGGATCCGGATCGGCTTTCCAACGGGCTGATATGGTACGGCTGTCCGGAGCGACTCTCCTTTTCCATCTCCTATGCCTACCGCGTGCTGCCGATGCTGATGGGAGAGTTCCAGAATATCCTGCTTTCTTACCGGCTCAGAGGGAATCCGCCTCAGGCTGATACGCTGATGGGAAAGATTCGCTATCTGTGCTATCAGGTGAAAGTGATCATGCACGCCTTCTACCCATTGATGCTGAATACGGCCAAGCGATCCCGAACCACGGTGGAGGCGCTGGAGATCAAGGGCTACCGCTATGCGGCAGTAAATAAAGAAGTAAAGAAAATGAAACTTTCTTCATTGAAAATCACCTACAACGATCTGCTGTTTCTGGCGCTTTCGGTGCTGTGGATCGCTCTTTCAGTGCTGGCGGCGGAGTTGATGTAAGGAGATAAGAAAAGAGGTAGAGCGTTGAAACTGGATTTTCATACCCATGGCAAGCTGGCAAAAAAACTGCCGCTTTCCACACAATATACAGACTGGCTTTTTGAAGAAGCGAAAGAAGCGGGACTCGATGCGATCTGTCTGACGGAGCACTTCAATACCCTGCAATTTGACGAACTGTATGCGTATATTTTGGGAAAGAGCCGCAGAGAGAGGGATACGCTGGTTCTGGAAAACGGCCTGCGCATCTTTTCCGGCATGGAGACGGATATTGCAGAAGGCGGACACATCCTGTCTCTGGGCTCTGTGGAAACCATTCTGGAGTTGAACCGAAAGCTGACGCCCTACAAGGCGCCGGGAAGCTTTTTGTCCTTCCGGAAGCTGATGGATCTTTTCCGGGAATACGACGTGCTGGTTGGAGCGGCGCATCCTTACCGCGCCGGCGGACATATCCCGCAGTTGCCCCAGGAGCAGCTTGAGCGTTTGGATTTTCTCGATCTCAACGGCAAGGATATTGCGGAGAATCCTCGCAGAACCAGGAAACTGACATGCGCACTGGGAGAAAAACTGGGAAAACCCGTCATTTCCGGAAGCGATACCCATCAGGCTGTACAGTACGGCTGCGTATGCACGGAATTTGATCGGGAGATTACGACGCTGCAGGAACTGCTTGCGGAAATGCAGGCGGGAAGATTTACGCTGCACGTGTCGGAACAGGTGACTTTTCAGGTGCGAACCGCCGGTCTGCTGAAACGGGCGCTGAAGGAAATTCACGCTTTGGGCGGCGACTATGTGCAGATCCTTCTCGCCGGAAAAAACGACGGATCGGGGCTGTCCATGGCGGCCGGCGCGTAAGAAACGTCATATTTTTAATGCCGCGCGTCTATTGAATCGGCTGTCTGCCTGTGTTAGACTAGCAAAAGGCAGCAGACAGAACGAAGAAGGAGGGAAACCGATAATGGACTTTTTTTCCTCAGTTACGGCGGTCGTCTGGGAAGCGGCACGACTTATGGAAAATCGAAGTCTTTCCCGGAACATTCGGGAAAAGTCGTCTTTGGATTATGTGACCGGAGTCGATACAGCGGTACAGAGATTTTTGCAGGAGCACCTCAGCGCTCTTTTTCCGGATGTGGGATTTCTTTCCGAGGAGCAGGAGAGCTTTCACTGGGATTTTCGCGGGCCGCTGTGGGTTCTTGACCCGGTGGATGGCACCACGAATCTCATCCATGATTTTCGCCACAGCGCGATATCCCTGGCTCTGATAGAAGCGGGGCAGCCGCAAAAGGGGATCGTGTATTCGCCCTTTTCCGGGGAAATGTTTACGGCGGAAAGAGGCGGCGGCGCTTTTCGAAATGGAAGGCCTATTTTGGTCAGCGGCACAGCGAGTATGCGCGAGGCGCTGCTTTCCGTAGGGACAGCTCCGGGAAAACGAAACGAGCGGGGCGTGACGAAGACCTTCGAACGGATAAAGCGGGTATTCGCCCATTGTCAGGATATCCGGCGCATGGGAGCGGCGTCTCTGGAACTTTGCTATGTTGCCTGCGGCCGTCTTGACGGCTATTTCGAAGAGCATTTGAAGCCGTGGGATTACGCGGCGGGAAAGCTGATCGTAGAAGAAGCCGGAGGAACGGTGTGCGGCCTCGACGGCAGGGAAGCGGTTTTTCTGCCGGATCGGGAGATCGTGGCGGCAGGCGGAGAAATTCTGGGCGAGTTTCTTTCCGTCCTGCGGGAGAGTTAAGGAGGTGAATCATCGGATGTCACTGACATTTCCGCAGACGCCGAACCATTTGACGAAGGCGGAGACGCGGATACTGGACTATATTCTGCATAATACGGAAGCATTTTTATTTTTGTCGATCAATCGGCTGGCCAGACAGCTGGGCGTTTCGGAGGCCACGCTCTCCCGATTTGTCCGGCACATGGGTTGCCGGGACTATAAGGAACTCAAGCAAATCGTTATGGAACAGATGTCTGTTGAGGGACCGGCGGC
>CALXJA010000167.1 GCA_944388465.1 uncultured Emergencia sp. | reverse complement strand
AAAAATTCTCCCTGCCTGGTTGTCACAGGATCCTCTACTACGCTTCTGACAGAAACAAGGCCTTGCAGCGTTTTGATCTGCAAGTCCTTGTTTTCTTCGATCTTCTGTTGATAATCGTACATTAATTTACAGCTTCTACCCCTTTGATCTCCGGATAGTTTTCCTTCAGGATCTTCTCTACGATGCCTTTCAGCGTCATGATTGCACCCGGGCAGCCTGCACAGTGACCCTGAAGTCTGACTTTGACGATATTGTCCGCTGTCAGTTCGACAAATTCAATGTCGCCGCCGTCTCTCTGCAGTACCGGTCTGATCTGTTCCAGTGCTTCTTTAATTTTCTGTTCCATTTAACTTTTCTCCTTTTTTCTTTATCTTCTCTGTACTAAGCGTACAAGGTTTTAACTTATCCTATATCCGGCTTGTCCCGCAGCGATCGGGAATATCCCGTTTCCCCGGTCTGTCTCCGTCTGTTTCCGCTGCTGACCTGCCCGCGCAGAACGGCCTGTGACCCCGTATAAGACGGCCTGCTGACCGTATAAAACGGTTTACCTGACCGTGTAAACAGAAAAGAATTTGCCGTCCTGTACCATATCGATATTGATGGTTTTTTTCGGTTCACCCTTTTCGTCGAAGGAGATCTCACCCGACACGCCCTGATAACCGCTGGTTGTCAGGAGCGCTTCTTTAACGGCATTCCCGTCTGTGCTGCCTGCTGCTTCTATAGCGTCTACAGCGATCATATAAGCGTCAAATGCGAGAGCAACGGCTTCCTCCGGATCGTCGCTGCCGTATTTTTTTTCGTATTCGTCCAGAAACTTCTCGTAAAGTGCCGTAGTCTCCGCCGTTCCTGCCGTATTGCTGGCAAAATCTGACGCCGCTGCTATTCTTATACCCGGAAATTTCTCCTGTAAATGGATCAATTCTTCATTGTGCCAGTCTTTCGGACCGATGAAGGTTACATCCGTCAGGTTGAGCCGCTCTGCCTGCTCGAAAATCTTTTCGGCGGTCTTGAGCGATACTGCCGTAAAAACAGCCTGCGCTCCGGAGCTCTGTATCTTTCGCAGATATTCCTCATAGTCCTTGGTATCGGCGGCGATACTGACCGTTGCCGTGATGCAGTCTTCATCCTTTGTCAGCTGTTCCAAACGGTTCGTAAACTGGCTTACGGTTTCGGTCGTCGAATCGTCGTTTTCCATGCGGATGACTCCTGCCTGCTGTAGATTCAATCCGTCATAGACGTAATCCGCAATGGCTCGTCCCTGACTGGTATCGGAAAAGGTCACCCGGAAATAGAACGCATTGTTATCGGTGATCAGCGGGTTGGTCGCCGTAATGGAAATTGCCGGAATCTCGGCTTTCTTGAGCAGTCTGCCGGCAGCCAGCGAAACCGCATCGCCATAGCTGCCCAAGACGATAGCCGGCTTCTGATCGATCAGGTTCGACACGGCGCTCTCGGCAACGTAGATGCTGCTCTGTGTATCTGCATAGATCAATTCTATATTTTTGCCCAGTACCTGTGGAACCAGGTCATGAGCAAGTTGTATCCCTCGTATTTCCAATTCTCCCTTATCACTGTCACCGCCGGTCTGCGGCTCCAGTATCCCGATTTTGATCGTGTCCGAAGGTTTTCCATCCGGAAAAAAGGCCTCCCTGAAATTATTGAAGGTCGTGCAGCCGCTCAAAAGCAGGGCGGTCAGGATCAGGAGAACGACGATTTTCGTTCTTTTCATAAATTCCCCTTTTAAATCTGTATATATACGTACATTTTATTATACTTTTATCCGGTCTAAAAGTAAACCTTTTTCTGTTCTTCTGTACCTTGCGCCCCAGCGGCCTGGCGGTTTGACGGCCTGGCGGAAATTTCCGCACAAGTTTTTACGGGACTTTTTCACAACTTGCCTGTTACTTTTCTTTCCTGTGTGGTACAATAACAGTATCGCTTAGAAAAACAAACGACACGGGAGTTTGACACTTCTTATCAAACTGCATAAAGCAGATACATTGAAATAGCACCGCTTGCGGTGAATTTTTTTGTCAAATTTTATGATTTTGTTAGTGCTTGTCAGTGCTTGTTGTGGTATAATATAAGGAAGGAGGGTTTCACCATGTACGTAAATATTACCGGTAGCACCAACAACAAGGATGTGTATATCTACCAGTCATATCGAAAAGAAAACGGAAAGACTTCTTCCCGCATATACAGAAAGCTTGGCAAGCTCAATGACCTTCTCGCCCGGTTCGATGGTGACAAGGATAAAATGATGGCCTGGGCTAAGGAGGAAGCGGCTAAGGATACCGCCGCCTACAACAAGCAAAAAGAAAAAGTTTCCGTTGAATTTTCCCCTATGGCGCGTATTCCTCTGGATGAGGAACGCAGCTTCAATGCAGGTTACCTCTTTTTACAGAAATTATGCAGCGAACTCAGGATCGACAACATCTGCAGGAACATACGCAACCGCCATAAATTCACATACGATCTGCATGCCATCCTCACGGATCTGATCTATGCCCGGATCCTTTCGCCTTCAAGCAAAATGAGCAGCTACTCGTTCTGCGCTACCCTGCTGGAGCCGCCTAAATACGCTTTACCGAACATATACCGTGCACTTTCGGTCATGGCTGAAGAAGCGGACTACATACAGGAAGAACTCTATCGTGATTCAAACTTCATACAGGACAGAAACACAAAGATCCTGTACTACGATTGCACCAACTACTACTTCGAAATCGAGGAGGAGAGCGGAGACAGGAAATATGGCAAAAGCAAAGAACACAGACCGAATCCGATCGTGACCATGGGACTTTTCATGGACGCGGACGGTCTGCCTCTCGCTTTTGATCTCTATCCCGGGAATCAGAACGAGCAGCTCACTCTCAAGCCTATTGAAAACAAAGTGATCCGTGATTTTGACTGCAGCGAGTTCATCTTCTGTTCCGATGCAGGACTTGGCAGTGTGAGGAACAGGTTTCTCAACAGCTTCGGCAACCGTTCGTATGTGATCACACATTCGTTGAAAAAGATGAAAAAAGAAGACCGTGAGATCGCATTGAAGCCCACACAGTTCAGGCTACCCGGGTCAGATAAAATGATCGATCTCCGGACATTGGATGAAAGCGACGAAAACGTACTTGACCGTGTATATTACAAAGAGATCCCCATAGTAACAGGGGACATGGACGAGACACTCATCGTCACATACTCTCCGAAATACAAAAACTATCAGCGGAAGATCCGTGCACGGCAGATCGAGCGCGCGGAAAACGTGATCGAAAGCGGAAAAAAGAAGCGTGGTAAAAATCCGAACGACCCTGCCCGTTTCATTCGAAAGACCTCTGTGACCGGTGATGGCGAGATCGCCGAAAAAACCATATATGAACTGGATCCGGAACGCATCAGGGAAGAAGAGAGGTACGATGGATTCTATGCGGTCGTAACAAACCTCGAAGCGGATCCGGCAGAGATCATAAAGATAAACCACCGTCGCTGGGAAATCGAGGAGAACTTCCGTATCATAAAGTCCGAGTTCGAAGCAAGGCCTGTCTATGTACAGCGCGATGACAGGATCAAAGCCCACTTCCTCACCTGTTACATCAGCCTGCTGGTATACCGACTGCTCGAGAAAAAGCTTGATGAAGAGTATACCTGCAGTCAGATCCTCGAGACATTGCGAAGCATGCAGATGACACTGCTGAGCAAAGAAAGCGGCTACATTCCTTCATACAAAAGGACGAAACTGACGGATAAGCTCCACAGCGTCTTTGGATTCAGAACAGACTTTGAATTCATATCAAAGTCAACGATGCGAAGCATTATCAGATCGACCAAACAGAAAACGAGCACACAGACAAAAAAATAGCACATATCGATGCAAAACACAAAAGCTTGCTATCCCGGTAATACCAAGGGACAGCAAGCTTTTTTTGCTAATTAAGTGTCAAAGACGGGATTTTACCAAAAAATCTTTTTTTTGCAAGAAAAATTCCGAGAAAACCCTTCCGTTTCCGGCCAAAAAGAAAAAACAACAGATCCGGGCAGGGAAATTCCCTGCCCGGCAGCATGAATCTGTTGCTTCTGCTGTATATATCCTGTGTATATATCGTGCCGGAGTTCCGTTTGTGCCTATTCATTACAGCGGCAGCTGCAGCAGCCTTCCTCTGCACGTGCCGGATCATCATGCCCGGCGTTCTTTGCCTGACAGCATTCGCCTGCCGGGCAGCCGATACATCTGGCGCCTTTTTTCTTCGCTCTGACGATATAGGCAATGGCCGCTCCGACAATCGCCACAATAAGCAGAAGAATCAGGATATCGATCGGCTTCATGCTGCAGCACCCGACTTTCTGTTGATATTCCCGTGGAGCGAATATTCAGCAGCCAGTCTGCGGCTGGATTTGACCGTAACCATAGCAATGATCGCTGCAATCGCTGCAACCGCTATGAGACCCGGGAAGAAAGCCGTTCCCAGATGTCCCTCCGTTACCAGTGTGCCGATCTGATATACCAGGAAGGCGATCGTGTAGCCAACGCCCAGCTGCAGGCCGATTCCACCGAAAAGCCATTTCTTGCTGCCCAGCTCAGAATTCATCGCGCCGATAGCCGCAAAGCACGGCGGAGTATACATGTTAAACATCAGATAAGCCAGTGCCGCAGCAGTACTGAGACCAAAGGTTGCCGCCACCTGACCGGCTCCGCCTGTCAGTTCCAGCGCATCCGTATCAATAAAGTTGGTCATGCCATAAACAACAGCCAGGGTACCGACAACATTTTCCTTAGCGATAAATCCGGTAACCGCTGCCGCTGCCAGCTGCCATACGCCAAAACCCAGAGGGAGCAGAAGCACGGCAAACGGAGTAGCGATGCTGGCAAGAATAGAAGTGTCTTCCATGCCTTCTTCCACAAGCTGGAACTGCCAGTTGAAGGTCTGCATGATCTGTACCAGTGCGTTGCAGACCAGGATAATGGTCGCCGCTTTGATGATATACGCTTTTGCTCTTCCCAGCATGGACATAGTCGCTCTGCCGATGCTCGGTACTTTGTACTCCGGCAGCTCCATGATGAAGAAGCTTTTTCTGTATTTATGTCCGGTGATCTGTTTGATCAGCAGCGCGCCCAGGAA
>CALXJA010000166.1 GCA_944388465.1 uncultured Emergencia sp. | reverse complement strand
ATGTTTGCGGCAAGACAGCTGGAAAAAGCCGGCGTGCCGGTGGATCTGGGACTGATTTCCGGAGCGGCCGCCGGTCATGATATCGGAAAGTACGGCTGCCGGAAGCAAGAGGAAAAGCGGATACCTTATCTCCATTATTATTATACGGATCTCTGCTATACGCGGTTCGAAATGCCGACCATCGGCCATATTGCAGCCAATCATTCTACATGGGATCTGGAACTGGAAAATCTGTCCGTAGAGTCTCTGCTGCTGATCTATGCGGATTTTCGCGTAAAGAGCAGCAGAAACGCAGCCGGAGAAGAAATCGTCCATTTCTACAGTCTGGCAGAGGCCTTTGACGTCATTTTGAGCAAGCTGGATAATGTAGATGACGCCAAACGCCTGCGTTACCAGAAGGTCTATGGAAAACTGCAGGATTTTGAACGGTATATGGAAGAAAAAGGCGTAGTGACGGTTTTACCGGAGGATTTTGCCCGGGAACCAAAAACGCATCCGCAGCCGCGCAAAAGAGAAATGGTTCTGCTCAGCGGTCAGGATGTGGTAGATCAGCTGAAATTCAGCGCTATAGGCCATAATATACGGCTGATGAGCCGATTTCACGCAGACAGTGAATTTGCCAGTCTGATCGAAGCGGCGCGCAGTGAGCGGCAATGGAAAAATCTGCGGACCTATGTAAGTATCTTCGGCGAATATTCCACCTATATGACGGAGAAGCAGAAGCTGCTGACCCTGAAATTTCTCTATGAGCTGCTTGCACACAAAGAGAGCGATATCCGCAGCCAGGCAGCCATCATTATGGGACGCATAGTTGCCGGCTTCAGCGATGAATACAAAAAAGAAGTGCCGACCGATATCGAGCTTCCGGATCGGCTGGTCAGCAATCTTACCCTTTGGCGCGAGTATCTGGAAAAGATCATCCATCCGGATTATAAGCTGACCGAACAGCATAAAAAATGGATATCCAATACATTGGACAGCTTTGCCAGGGCGCTGTTAAACAGCTGCAAGGTCTCCTGCAGACACAACTACTTTGATATCCTGGAGACCTATTACGACGGAAAAGCCCGCACTGCCGAAGAGGCGATGATCCTGCTGGATACCGCCATGGTCATCGATCCGGCGATCTGTACAGAGAGCTTCCGGCAGCGGATCAAAAGCTTCCTTTCCGATGTTTACGGAAGACATGGAAAGAGTACGGATATTGCGGTGCTGAAGGCGGCGCTGCACTATTTTCGCGAATATACGTATCCGCAGTACGAAAAAGATCTGCGCGGCATTATGGAGATTCCTGAGGACAGTCAGACCTTTGAAGAGGCTCTGGCGGTGATGTTCCTGGACGATCTGAAGGCGGGTACGCCGTGGATCCAGAAGGTGGCGAACATATCCTTCATGCTGAAGCATGTGGAAGAAGGGAGAGAGCGGGGCACGATGCTTCACGTGGCGACCCATCTGGCCAATCTGGTCAAGGTCAGCGAGACGGTCACCGTCAGACGGGCGGCGGGTGAAGGCCTGCTGGCCATTATCGGCAGAATGCCGCTGGAACAGCGCAACGAATTGACTGTCGAGCTTTTCAACGGTCTGGAGCTGGGGGATTATCAGTTTTCCAAATACATCCCGGACTATCTGGGGGTGATCATGCTCTATCTGCCGCCAAAGGAGCTGGATGAATCCATTGACGAGCTGCAGAAGGTTCTGGAGACGGGCAGCGAAATGGCGGCGTCATCGGTCATCAATACGCTGGGCGTTATCACGGAGAACTACGGGATGTATAAAGGCCGTTTTATGGAGAGCACGTTCACCCATGAAAAGCGGCGGTTCCGTCTGCTTAATCTGCTGATCAAAGCCTTTGCCGGCTACAACCGGATCACCTCCCAGGAGGCTTTCTGGACACTGGGTCAGCGGGTCTTCGGCAGTCAGAGCCTGTCTTTGGATGCCAAGACAGAACTGTTTGCTCACTGTTACAAAAAACTGATGACGCTGCTTGAGGAAAAAAAGGAAAACGAACTGGACTTTTACAATAATGCGGCAGTACTGAACCATATTTACCGCTATATCGGCCAGTACCAGGCGGAGATCGGGGAGTTCTTTTTTGCTGAGACATCTAAGGTCGCGTTTTTCCCGGGCACCTTTGATCCTTTCAGTCTGGGGCACAAGGCGGTAGCGACAACGATCCGGGATATGGGCTTTGAAGTCTATCTGGCGCTGGATGAGTTTTCCTGGTCGAAAAATACCCAGCCGCGTCTGCAGCGGCGCAAAATCATGACCATGAGCATCGCGGATGAGGATGACGTGTATGTATTCCCCGAAGACATTCCCGTCAACATTGCCAACCCGGGAGATCTGAAACGGCTGCGGGAGATCTTTGCCGGAAAAGAGTTGTATATCGCTGTAGGCACCGACGTGATCAAAAATGCGTCCTGCTACAAGGCGCCGCCGCAGGCATACTCTATCCATTCCCTGAATCATATCGCTTTTGCCAGAGAATCCAGCGAAAGACGGGGCGAAAGCCGCGACGAGCGGCCATATCCTATCACCGGCAAGGTGATCACGCTGACGCTGCGTAAATACTACGAAGACATCAGTTCCACCAGGATCAGGGAGAACATCGACCTGAACCGGGATATTTCCAATTTGATCGATACCGTGGCGCAGAACTATATTTACGATCACAATCTGTATTTGCGGGAACCGGCATACAAGCATGTGCTGCAGGCCAAGGAGATCGGTATCAGCACCTATGCCCACAGGGGAGCAGAATGTTTTGCCGAACTCCGGGAGGAAATGTGCCGCCGCGGCTACGAGTGGGAAAATATAGAGCGCTATCTGGCTGACGCAAGAGTTCGCACGCTGTATATCGAAAGCGGTGTGCGGCAGAAACGAATGGCGGCTTTTGCTGCGGCGCACAGAGTCGAGACCAGCGGTCTGCTGGAGGAATTTCACGATCCGGCCATTGCCGCCCGTATCCGGGAAAGCGCGGCGGGCGGTATCGCGGTGATTGGCGCCTTCTTTACCGGAAAAGGGAGAAGCATCACGAACATCAGTCAGATCACCATCACGGAGATCCTGACAGAACTGCTGGCCAGGGATTTTGCTTATGCGGTGTATAATCCTGTGGACAGTGCAGGATTGAATCCGCGGGTAACAGAGGCGCTGAGAAAGCAGGGCTTTGTCAATATCGCGGATTCCGGCAGCGAGCATCCGGTCTATGCCGTAGATATGAAATCGCCGGTCATTATTTTCCGCGATGTGGAAACCGTAGTCAAAAATCCGCTGAATAAAAATCCGGAAGTGCTCCGTGCTATTGACGAGGCGCACAGCCGTCTGCTGCGGGTACTGACGGAGATTTACCGCGGACAGCTGGTGCTTTCCTTTAATACCAGCGCAGTACACAATAAGATCATCAGCAAGGTGGCGGAGCTCAATAACGTGGATACACAGCCGCAGAAAAACGGAAAACGGGGGCCGTATATGTCGGTGCCGTTCGGCAAGGCGCTGGCCGATGTGGTGGTGCCGAATACCGTCACCAAGGCGCTGCATACAGAAAAATACTTTAACAGCCGGCTGAACCATTTTACCATTGCAGAATCCAAGTATTATTCGGCGCTGGATAACCAGGCCAAAACCATAAAATCCTTTAACCGGCCGATCATCCTCATCGACGATCTGCTGCACAAAGGCTACCGTATGAACATCATCGATCCGATCCTCAAACGGAACCAGGTGGATGTCCGGGAGATCGTCGTCGGCGTCCTTACCGGAAACGCCCGGGATCTGATGGCCGTGCGCGATCGCAGTGTAAAAAGCGCGTATTTTCTGCCGACTCTGCAGGTGTGGATCAACGAGAGGGACTGTTATCCGTTTATTGGCGGCGACAGCATCGACAAGGACAGCAGCGCTTCCATCAATCTGATTCTGCCGTATACTTCGCCGTCATTTATCCGCGGAGGAGATCGGGAAGCGGTCTTTGACTACTCCATGACCTGTCTGGAAAACGCCAGAGATATTCTGAAGGTGCTGGAGCGCGAGTATCAGGCGACCTTTGAGAAAAAGCTGACGCTGAAGAGGCTGGGCGAGGTGATCTCCTACCCGCGCCGTCCGGATATCGGTGAAGGCGTCAACTATGATGAGAATCTGGCTCCTTCTGTTTTCGTGGAAAACGATATTGAAAAACTGCTGCGGCTGAGAATGAAAGGATAATTCATATGAAAAGAATTGAAGATCTGTGGAGGGAGGCCGGTGTTGCGTCTCCGCTTTCCCTGCAGGGCTGCCCGGTGAAACTGGGACAGAAAAACCGTGTGCATATTCTGGCTCTGGGCGATGTGGGCACGACCATGCTGATGGGACTGCGGCTTTTAGGCGGAGAGGCTATATCCACGATCGGGATATTGGATCTTTCCCGGGAGAATATGCTTCGGCTGGAACAGGAGATCAATCAGATCAGCTGGCCTTTTGGACAGAAAGCGCTTCCGGAAGTCTGCCCGATCTCCGATGGAGAGCTTTTTGACTGTGACGTCTTTGTCTTTTGCGCTTCAAAAGGAGTACCGGCGCTGGGCGCTTCGGGAGACGTGCGCATGGCGCAGCTTTCCGCCAATACACAACTGATCCGCCGCTATGGTGCGCTGGCTGCAGAAGCGGGATTTAAGGGGCTTGCCGCTGTCGTCTCGGATCCGGTAGATCCGCTGTGCAGAGCTTTTCTGGACAGCTCGCAGCTTGCGGCATGGCAGGTACAGGGCTATGGTCTGGGCGTCATGAACGCCCGGGCGCTTTACTACAGCAAAAGGGATCCGCGTTTCGCCCGATATGCGGAGGAAGGCCGGGCTTTCGGTCCTCATGGCGCCGATCTTGTCATCGCCGACAGTATTCGTGATTACGACGACGTTCTTTCCCGGGAGTTGACGGAGCTGACGGTAAGCGCCAATATGCGGGTGCGGGAGCTGGGATACAAGCCATATATCGCGCCGGCGCTTTCTTCTGCAGCAATTTCTATACTGCTGACGCTGCAGGGGGAATGGCACTACAGCTCGTTGTATCTGGGCGACGGAGAAACCGGCGCTTTTCTGGGGATGAAGAACCGCATGACGGAAACCGGACTGCAGTACGAGGATATTTTGCTGTGTGAACCGCTTTACCGGCGGATCCGCTGCGCTTACCGGAACCTGTGTGAGATGGAGAGGTGAGACAGATGCTTACCATCATCAGACCTTTCTGTGGTTCAGCCGAAAGAGAGATTCGGCTGAACCGGATTCTGGATAGCGCGCTGGCAGAGACCGGCATAATGACGCGCCGACTTTCGTCGGCAGAGGAACTGCGTGCGGCGGAGCTGCGGGGAGAGCGGCTTATTTTTGCCGTATGTCTCACTGAGGGAGGAAACAATCTGGAATGTTTTCGCATGCTGGAATATCTGCGCAGTGAGGCGGATTGTCTTGCGGGCTGCTGTGCCGGTGTTATCGTGGACGGAGGCGGAGAGCTGTTTACAAAGAGTATGGCCAGACAGCTGGTGCTCGCGGCCAATGCGGCCGGCTGTACCTTTCCGGGAAAGCCTTTGGTGGAGGCGACCGGCTCGCTGTACAATCTGAAGATCATGAGTAAGGTTCTGGGAATGGAACCGATGCAGGTTTACCGGCATATGACCTGTGAACTGCTGAAAAAGGTACAGGCTTTTCAGATCCCGCAGCCGGAACAGCCGAATATTCTGGCTGTACACGCCAGCAGCAGGAAAACCTCCAACAGCCTGCTGCTGTGGGAGATGATCAAAAAAGAAATGGGAAACCGGGTGCAGATTACGGAGGTCTCGCTGCGAAACGGAAGCCTGCAGGACTGCCGGGGCTGCAGCTATGAGGAATGTCTGCATTTCGGAGAGAACGGAAGCTGCTTTTATGGCGGAGTGATCGTGGAAAAGGTATATCCGGCTATTGTGAAATGCGATACGCTGGTCATGATCTGCCCTAACTACAACGATGCGGTCAGTGCCAATATTACGGCCTTTATCAATCGGCTGACTGCCGTCTTCCGCACCAATGATTTTTCCCGAAAACGGATCTTTTCTCTGGTGATCTCCGGCTACAGCGGCGGGGATATCGTAGCGGAACAGGTTCTGGGAGCGATGAATCTGAATAAGAACTTTATTTTGCCTGCCGGATTTGCCATGATAGAAACGGCTAACGATCCGGGCAGCATAAGAGAAGTAGAAGATCTGGAAGAAAAGGCGGGGATCTTCGCCGGCAGAATCGCGCCGCACCGGTTCTGAACGCCTGTGTGCGGATGATTTCATGATCCGGTAATTATTTCATGATCCAGTCCTGAAAGGTAAAGTCCCGAAGAGCCTCTTTCCAGCGGCGCCGCTGGCTGTGAATGTAGGCTTCGATTTCTTCAGCGGTGACGTCGATACCGTGTTTTTTGGCGTAGCGCAGCATATAGTTTTTCACGACGAGAAAGTCCGCTGCTTCATCTGCATAGCGGACGGCGTCGTTGACCATTGCCTGATTAAACGCTCTTCTCAGCATCGACTCCTTGTTCACTGTGCTCTTCTCCTCGGATATAACCTGCAATTTTCTTTTATTATTATAGGATAAAATCAGGATGAGGAAAAGAGTTTTCTTGCCTTTACGGCGTCAATAGGCACTTCTGTGTAAGAAATCAAACTTTTTTTTTAGACGGAGATAGTGTATAATAGGTAGGTAAATTTGAAAAAGCAGATAAAATACCGGCGGCGACGTGGGGAAAAGGTGCGTGGGAGCACAGTGTTTTCGTTTCTGCTGCAGCGTATATTGTCTGTGAGTCTGCGTTTCGGAATGCGGCTCAGCGATAGAGAAGGGAGAATGTATATGGATATAGATACCGATAAGCTCATCGTGGAATATCCTATGATACAGGATATGATGGAGGGCAGCGAGGTTTTTTGGCTCAACGAAAAAGCAGGACAAAAAGCAGAACTGCCGTTTTCCATGCGTGATGTAGAGGATGCAGAGGCCAGACTGCAGCGCTTTGCTCCGTATATCCGAACTGCTTTTCCGGAAACCGAGGCCTCCGGAGGCATCATCGAATCGCCGCTGGTGGAGATCAGTAAGATGAAGAAGAGACTGGAAGCAGAATTTGAACGGGAAATTCCGGGCAGACTGTTTCTGAAGTGCGATAGCCATCTGGCCATCTCCGGTTCGATCAAAGCCCGGGGAGGTATTTACGAGGTGCTCAAACTGGCAGAACGAATTGCCATGGAACGAGGCATGCTCAAAGAGAACGATGACTATTCCGTACTCTGTGAAGACCGGTTCAGGGAAGTTTTCGGCGAGTACAGCGTAGCTGTGGGCTCCACCGGGAATCTTGGACTTTCCATCGGTATCATCAGCGCCAAGCTGGGTTTCAAGGTGACGGTGCATATGTCGGCAGACGCCAGACAGTGGAAAAAAGATCTGCTGCGTCAGAAGGGCGTCAAGGTCGTGGAATATCAGGATGATTATCAGCGTGCCGTTCAGGAAGGCAGGCGGGAAGCGGAGCAGGATCCAATGTGCCATTTTGTAGACGATGAGGCTTCTGCCGATCTGTTCCTGGGCTACTCTGTGGCAGCCAAAAGACTGGCGGATCAGTTCAAACGGCAGATGATCGTCTGTGATGAGGACAATCCGGTGTTTGTCTACATTCCGTGCGGTGTAGGCGGTGCGCCTGGCGGTGTGGCCTTTGGGCTGAAGCAGATTTTCGGAGACAATATTCACATCTTCTTTGCGGAGCCTACTCATGCGCCGTGTATGACGCTGGGCATGCTGACGGGTCTTCATGATCAGATCGCGGTGACTGATGTGGGGCTTGACGGCAAAACTGCTGCCGACGGCCTTGCTGTCGCGCGTCCGTCAAAGCTGGTGGGAAGCGTTATGGAGACGCTGCTTGACGGCTGCTTTACCATTGGTGATGACCGGCTTTACCCGTACCTGGCAAGCCTGGCGGATACGGAGGATATTTTTATCGAGCCTTCGGCCTGCGCCTGCTTTACCGGGCCGCAGCACGTGCTTTCTGCGGAAGGTTATCTGATAAAAAACAA
>CALXJA010000165.1 GCA_944388465.1 uncultured Emergencia sp. | reverse complement strand
ATTTTATTAGTTGATGAATTAGAACGAGAATTGCATCCCAAGCTAGTAAATTTTATTGTTGCGAAATTCCAAAGTAAGACTGCAAATCCCAATGGGGCGCAGATTGTCTTTACCACGCATAATACTGAATTGATGAATCTGGAATTACTGCGTAAAGACCAGCTGTATTTTGTGGATAAGTATGATAAAGATGGCACGTCTGAACTATACAGTATCAGTGAATTTGCTACACGAACAACAGAAAATGTTCGAAAAGGGTATCTTGTTGGAAAGTATGGCGCTACACCTGATATTGAAATTGAGGAGGTGGAATAAATGCCTCGTCAATTGAAGCGAGAGAAGCCGTATATTGTTGTTTTTTGCGAGGGTGAAAGTGAACAAGCATATACAGACTTTCTGAAAAAAGAATTTAAGGATGTTGCATCTATTAAACGCCCCAGTTCCACTGGACTTTTCGAAGAAGCCGATAGCAAATTCAAGAAAGACAAATCTTATCGAGATTATGCTGAGGTAACGGATGAAATCTGGTTTTTCTTTGATGTAGAAACAAAAGATGTTCAAAAATGGGACAGTCGTTTGAAAATAATCAAGCGACTGCGTTCCTTACGAAAAAAGCCTGGCATCAAAGTAAGACTACTGATGACAACAGGGTGTGTTGAGTATTGGTTTATGCTGCACTATAAGATGTTTACTCCACCCATTCAGACTGTTGCAGAAAAAGAACGTATAATAGCCGAGTTGATCGAAAAAGTTCCTGATTACCAAAAAGGAGATCATCATTCTATTTCAAAAATTGCGCACAATTATCCAGAAGCAGTCAAAAATTCTAAAAGGACACTTTCCAATCTGCTTCAAGATGGGCTTCCGGGCTTAAACGATACTGATGAACGCAATTGCTGGCTTTGTAGAAACTGTCTGACCTTTTCTAACGTTTATGAGGCTATTGATTTTTTAACAAGTTTATCATGATTATTTTTCTAAAGTACCGTGAGCTAAGTATCACGACACTTTTTCTCGTACATTTCCTCCAGAGAAACGCGCTTGTGGTTGAAATAGAACTATGTTCCGCGATCCGATTGTCATGATTTACGCGTTTGATCGGATTTCCTGAACAGCTTTCCGATCCTGCGGAGGGGGGCCGTCGCCTTCCAGCTGGTGGAGCCTGTTACTTCGGACAGCGACTGCTGCAGCTGCGCGATGACGGCCTCCTGGTCGGAGCCGGCCTGCCGCAGGGCGGCAATGCGCTGTTCCAGAGCAGCAACCGTCTCTCTGTTCTGCGAGGCGGCCTGCTCCATCTGCTGTTCTTTTTCAGCCAGCAGTCCGTTGAGCCTGCCGATATGGGCCTGCGCCATCTGATCCTGATCTTTCAGAGCCTGGATTTCCAGCTTGTTTTTTTCAATGGTGTACTGCCGTTCATGGACCTGGCCGTTCAGTTCCATGATTTTCTGTTCTCTTTCGTAAGCCGCCTGGTGCAGGTCGTGCAGTTCCTTTTCCAGATGGGGGTGCTTGAAAGAGATTCCCTGGATGTACCGGTCATTATAAAGATGAAGGCCGGTGAGCTGTCCGCATTCTCTGGTGGAAAAATGGTATTTGTCTTTTAACAGCCGCGCGGTTTCCGGACGGTCGAGCAGCGCTTCGATTTTCAGAAGGGCAAGAGGCGTACCCAGAAAGTCTTTGCGGCAGTCGCCTGCCAGCAGCGCCTTCTCGCAGGCAAGCTCATCTGGAGAAGCGGAGTCGGGGCAGCGGAAATAATCCCCGAAGGCCCGTATAAACAGATCGTCAGCCAGATCGTCAAACATGTGATAGCGGATATGCATATATTCGTTATAAAACCGGGCATCGTGCTCCTCAGAGGGACTGCTCACATTTGCGTCGGAGGAAAGGATCCGCCGGTATTTGACAAGGGGTTCTTCTACGATGCCGAAGGTGAATTTTTTTGTGAACCGTACCCACCATTCCATGTCCATGGCCTGAATATAAAACAGGCTGTGATCGCCCACCACGGGGATCGTGGAGGATTCGATCAGAGAAGAAGGATTGTTCAGCCGGTTTCCATAGAAGAAGAAGAAGCGGAGCCATTCTTCCCGGCTGTCGGTGGAAGATTCAAAATATTTTTTCAGATCAGCGAGTCTGTCGTTGCAGAGGTCCCCGTTTTCGTCGATCAGATCCACCCAGGTAAAGCAGCCGTTTAATTCGGGGTGGGCCTTCAGGAACGCGAGCTGTTTCTCCAGCTTATCCGGATACCAGATGTCGTCTCCGTCGATGATGGCCGTATAGGCTCCTTTGATCTTGCGGAAGGCATAATTGGTCGCGTAGGCGATATGCCGGTTTTCGGGAAGCTGATGCAGCTCGATGCGGGGATCGGAAAAACCGCGCACGATATCTGCCGTATGGTCTGTGGAGCCGTCGTCCACGATAATAAACTGAAGATCTGTGTAGGTTTGGGACAGTACGCTTTCTATGGATTCTTTCAGGTATTTTTCTGCGTTATATACCGTCATGATAACACTGATGGTTGCGTTTGCCATATTAATCAGACACTCCTTGCTGTTAAAATAAGACTGATGTGAGTTTATGGGGCTATTATAACCTGAAAGAGCAGGAAAACACAATAGGATAAAAGCAGTTCGCGGGCATTTGCCTGACGGCGGTGTTGTGAATTGATCGATCCTGTGATATGCTTTAATTATTCTGGAACAGACCGGTTTCAAAAGAGGAGGTACCCTTATGAAGGGGAAAAAAGACAGAGTATTTTATTTTATGATCGCAGGCTTTCTGATCTTGCAGATAGCGTTCTGCGCCTACTGGGGAGTGCGCAAATGCAATTTTCATGTGGATGAGTATTTTACATATGGACTGGCGAATAACAGAGGCGCGATTCATCCGGTGCTGGAGGATGGAACCGTTTATTCCGGGGATGATATTTTTCTGGAATATCTGGCTCCGGATGACAGTGAGTGCTTTGATTACAGCATTATCAGGGAGAATATTTCCCAGGATGCGCATCCGCCCCTTTATTATACTCTGATCCATACGATATGTTCGTTTTTCCCGGATTCCTACAGTAAGTGGGAGGGGCTGATTTTGAATTTTCTTCTCCTTCTGCTGATCGACGGCCTGGTATATCTCCTGGCGAATTGCCTGCTGCATAACAGGAAAATGGCCCTGGTACTGACCGCGGCTTATGGATTCTGCGCCCTCTGCGTGAGCATGGTGCTGGTTATCCGCAAGTATACGCTGATGACGGTGTTTACGCTGGCGGTCACTTTGCTGTTTACTTTCTATTATAAAAAGAAAAAGGATATCCGGTTCTGGGCGGGCCTGTGTTTCCTGGCAGTCGGGGGAACCATGACCCAGTATTATTTTCTGATCTATCTGTTCTTTCTCTGTCTGGTATATGGCATCCTGATGCTGATGGAGAAGAACTGGAAGGATGTGGCCGCTTACATAGGGACCCTGGCGCTGGCGGGAATCGCCTGCGTTCTCATCTGGCCGGCCATGCTGACGCATATCCTGGGGGACGCATCTTCGGAGCGCGGCGCTCAGGCCTTTGAGAACGCGAAAAATCTTCCGGATCTGTGGCCCCACATCAAGTCATATTTTAACATTATCAACGGAGAACTTTTCGGAGGATGTCTGCCGGTCCTGCTGGTGCTTCTGGTCATCGCGGTGATTGCCGCCCGGAGAATGAAGCGGGGAAGGAGAAAGGATTTTCGTGCTGCGACCCTGCTGTGCCTTCCCGGCGCGTGCTACTGCCTGGTGATCGCGGCCATT
>CALXJA010000164.1 GCA_944388465.1 uncultured Emergencia sp. | reverse complement strand
CTCTATAAACTCGTTTCCTTTGGCGACGACCTCCCGCACACGGGGATCCATGTCTGCATATCTGCTGCGCTCTGCTTCGCTTTTCGCCGCTTCGCTCTGCTTTTGCTCTTCTCTCTGGCGCATCAGTCTCAGATATTCCCGATATGCCGCATCTGTAGTCATAAGGCAGGTATTCTGCCGGTCAAGATGCCCCTGTAGAAACCATCTTTTGCTGAGCATGTATTCCAGATCTTTCACCACATAACTGTCCGTTTTCCGCAGACGCTCCGCAAGATCCCGAACGTTGCAGTAGTCCTGGTGTCCCAAAACCGATAAGTACGCGTTAAAACGCTTTACCCTGCCCAGCAGTCTTGTGCCTGCAATACCGGCCGCTATGCAAGGCAGCGCCAGAACCCCCAGTGTTCCGGCTGTCACAGCAGTCACTCTTCCTCCGATCAGCGGCAGAGACAGCGCAACGACGATGCAGCCCAAAAGAAGGATCCCGCCGATGCCGTAGCCCGCCGCAGCCAGACTCATGGCCAGAATTTTCTTCCCGCCGGTTCTTGCATATCTTTGCGGCTGTCTCGGCGGAATATCCGAACTTGCTTCATAAAACCTCGTCTCCGGTTTCGGTCCCAGATGAATATCCGGTCTTTGCGGTTCCTCTTCATCGGTAAAAAGCCCGAAAGCACTGTTGATGGTATTGCTGATGGTTCGGTTAAGGCTGGCAAAATTCCGTGAATCTACCGCATCCTGAACCGTTCTCCTGATATTCTCTCCAAAATCATCAAAATCCCAGTTGTTTTTCATTTTTCACTCCTGCTATCCGTTTCTCGTATAAATTTATTATACGCGATGAAAAGTTTCACTTCAAGAATATTTGCGAAATCCTGCCGTTCCGGCTGCGCCGATTTAATTTTAATGCGCAGCGGCAGACCTTTTTGTTATTCCGCAAATACCGCCGGCGATATTTGCGGAATAACAACAATACGGCTGCTTCGGCACAGTCGATAAAGATATGGTTATCGCTTCTGTTTCCGTCCAGCCGTATTCGATTCTGCTAAATTAACCGTTCTTTGCTTCTTTCGCTGACCGCACATTCCTGCGCCGCCCCATCAAAAGATCAGAAATCTTCCTTTTTCCATAATTTTTTCTTCATCAAGGTACAGATCCGGTTTCAGGATGATTCCGTCCATATGACAGTCTGCCTTATTGGTTCCGCCAAACGAAGTATTGCTCCCGAAAGCAATATGCACCGTTCCCCATGCTTTTTCATCCTCCAGAATATTTCCGCAGAGAATAGCGGCAGGGTTTGTTCCTATACCCAATTCGCCGACGATGCCATTGACCTCCTTCTCAAAAAGAACGCCAAGCTTCCCGTCATCTCCTGTAAGAGACCGTAAAACGCCCCCGTCTATTCGGACAGCGATAGGTTTATGAAGAAGTCCCATGCCTTCCATAGAACCGTCGATCAGCGCTTCCCCGCTGGTAGCCGCTTCCTTAGGGGCAATATAGGCTTCTCCTGAAGGAATATTTCCGGCTTCGCCTGCTGATAAATATCTTCCTGTACTGGCTACACCTTTTCTGCCGCTCAAATCGAGGCGCAGTACTCGTCCGTCCTTTTCAATTCTGGCAGAAGACGCCGCTGTAAGCTTTTCCGTCAGGATTCTGGTATACTGCTCTACCATCTCATAGTCTGCAGTAACCGCGCCTTTCACCATCATCTCTTCTGTAATTCCCGGCATAGTGCCGACTCTCGCTCCATTTTTAACCGCGTTTATCTTGGCATCCGTATGGGTCATCGACTGCTCTGTCACACAGATCACAACATCCGCCTGCATCATCGCACTGGCTACCGTTTGCGGCGGCTCCTGTCCGGAAACGTCCAGGTCTGCCATCACGATCAGCTGTGCTTTTGTTTCCAGCTCCATAGCAGCGCGAAACATTTCTTTTCCGATTTCCGCTTTTGTTATATCCGAAACAATCAATACCTGTTCTCCCGGTCTGACACCCATACAGGAGCGCAGTATGTTCCGGCAGCTGTCTTTTATTTCTGTCATTTTTCTTCTCCCAAGGTTTGCAGTCTGTGCATGGAGCCATAAAGCTCTACAAGATGACGAAATTCCTCTTCATCGTAGAATTTGCACTGACCTCTGCCAAAGTTCTTCGCTGTCTCCAGGATAAATCTGGCCGTCATATCGATATCTTCACCATGCGTCGCTCCGGTTCCGCAGCCCGGTACGGCAGTTTCCGTCGTGATAGCCACACCTACCACCGGCACGTTCGTTGCCGTTGCAGGCTGCAAAACGCTGTTGAGATGATATAAATCATTGCCATAAGGCGTAATATCCTGTGTAGTAATCGGGAAAACAAACGGCATTTTTCCTGTTGTTATTTCCATCAGATCCAGAAGGTCATCACTGATTTTCAGGATATAGCCTTCTTTTACGGTCGGGGAAATGGCAAATCCCTTGTGATTGATTACACGGTTTCCCTTGGTGGTATCCACCGTCAGGATTGCATCCATATCGTCGGTAATCTCCTCTTCGTTGCACTGTTCCATGCTGATCGGTGAATCCATGAAATCAACAGGTTCATGCGGTTCGGTCGGTGCGTCGGCACAAACGTGTGTAACGATTACCACATCGCCGGGGAGCTGATCTCCCTTTTCCTGCATAGAGAGAAGCTTTGCCGCTGCAGCAAGGACAGTCAATGCTCCATCGCCATCGGAAACAAAGCCGATCCGCTCCGGTCTTGCGCCCAAACCGCCCAAACGCCCGATAACGCCCAAAGTCGGAGCAGAGCCGCCGTTTCTCTTTCCGTCGCTTCCATGTACGCAAATTTTCACTACATCCGTTTTTCCTTTATCCCCATAAAGCGGATATACCTGTACGTCGGCGTCCTCCTTGATAGAGCGCAGATAACGTTCTACCGCCGCACCGTCTGCTTTGCTGTCATCGAGGATTTCAAATAATTCTATGATCTGTTTGTAAAGCATTTTTTCACCTCCTGCTTTTTCCTTAATTATAGCGGTCAGTCGAAAAAATGATATTGCGGTTCCCACAAAAGAACAGGTAGAGTATTTGTTTTTTTCTTCTATTCCACTTTGTTGTCAAACCGCTTTCCTTAACGTTTAATATACATATACCCTGTCTCTATCTTCATAAGAAAAAGGTGCAATATGTATAGAATTACCGTTTCCGACATCCTTAAACTTCCAATTCTGAAGGATGCCTCTATTCTTTCCGGCAGCCGCGGATTAGCCAACCCCGTTTCCTATATCACCGTCTTCGATAACTATATCAACGAAGACGATTATCTTCATGCCGATACACGGGTTCGCAACGCCATCTATCTGACTTCCATGTTTTACGGACTCGACGACAGCAGCTATATCTCATTTTCTCTGCGCTATTTTCATCGCGTGCATGCTTCAGCCATATTCGTAACAGACGAATATATGAAAGAGTTTCGGGAAGAGGATTTGGCCTTGGCTGACTCCCTTTCTCTGCCGCTGATTTCCATCAAAAAAAATCTTCCTTATTCTTTGCTGATTTCCCGGATATCCGAAAGGCTTCTGTCTCATCAGCAAATGC
>CALXJA010000163.1 GCA_944388465.1 uncultured Emergencia sp. | reverse complement strand
GGTGTCCGCCGCCGCCCAGTTTTTCCATAATGACCTGCACATTGAGCTCGCCCAGGGATCTGGCGCTGATCACGGTTTTCCCCGATTCTGTGCGGCCTGCTACAAAGGAGGCGCGAACGCCCTGGATATTGAGCAGTTCGTCGGCCACCTGCGAATTCAGCACCTGCGCGCCTTCATTGCAGCCTTCGCTGATCGAGGTGGCGATGCCGTTTTCATGAAATTCCGCCGCGGCGATCGCCTTGGCGCGAACTCGGAAATCTTCTAAATTGACCTGGAAGAACCGCTTTACCTCCGTCGTATCTGCTCCGGCTCGTCTCAGCCAGGCGGCTGCTTCAAAGGTCCGCACACCGGTCTTTACCGCGAACCGGTTGGTATCTATTGTCATTCCGGCCAGCAGCGCTTCCGCCTCCAGCTTCACCAGCGTTTTTTTCGGTGCAGCGTACTGAAGAATCTCGCTGACCAGCTCTGCCGCCGATGACGCGTAGGATTCGATATAGGACAGGGTCGCATTTTCAATACAGTCTTCTGCCCGCCGGTGGTGGTCGATGACGACGATCTTGTCGGTCATTGTAAACAACTGCGGAGCTTCCGCATAGCTTGGCCGGTGTGTGTCTACCAGAACCACCAGTGTTTCCTTATCCGTAATGCTTTCGGCTTTTTTATTGTTGATAAAGTTATAGGCTTCTGTACTCTTAGCCTGTTTGTATATGGCCTCCAGCGAATCGTTGATCTCATTGAGTACGATGTACGCTTCACGGCCGTACATGATGCAGAGACGGTAGATGCCCAGTGCTGCTCCAAAACAGTCCATGTCCGGGTTGGTATGTCCCATAATGATCACCCGTTTGGACTGCTGAATCAGCTGTTTCAGTGCATGAGCGACAACGCGCGACTTTCCCTTGTTGCCTTTTTCCACGGTCTGCATTTTGCCGCCGTAATATTCGATTTTGCTTCCTCTCTTGATGACCGCCTGATCTCCGCCCCGTCCAAGAGCCAGATCCAACGCAGCGTTGGCGTACTCTTCGGTTGCGACCAGATTCTTTCCCCCTATGCCGATACCGATACTGAGGCTCATGGGAAAGTCCGCTTCGGTTTCGATCTGCCGCACCTCATCCAGAATCGAAAACTTGTTTTCGATCATGCTGCTGACATAAACATTCTGGAAATACATGATATATTGTGAATTGCTGAGCCGGTTGATCGATCCGCAGATCTTCGACGCTCGCTGTCTGATGGTGCTGTCCACCTTTGTCGAAATGCTCATCCGTTTTTCCGGCGTCGTACTGGCAACCAGTTCATCGTAGTTATCTATATTGATTCTGCACACGCAAATTTTTTCGTCGTTATAACGGTCTTTCAGATTCTCGAAGTTGGTGACATCGTAGAAAAAGACCAGCAGGCGCTCTTCATCGGCCTCTTCGATCAGCTCCGTCTGCAGTCGGAACTGTTTTCCGTTTCGCTCCAGAAGCCGATACTGTTCACCCTCTCCGCTTTCCCGAAGACTTGCCGTCTTGATACCGGTCAAAGCAAAAAAGTCTGCATTTTCAATTCCGTCATAGATAAATACGTCACTGATATGCTTGTTCGCGCTGACGATCTTACCTTTATCGTTTACCACGCACATGGGAAGCGGGATATATGAAAATATTCCTTTTTCTAATAAAATTTCACTCATTTTGATTCCTCTTAATTGAAAAATATTCGCAGTCAAAAGCAGACAACGAAAACAGACCTTCTCATTATCTTACCATGAAACCACCCTTTATGGGTGTTGATTCTGTGATAATCAGGGTCTGTCTTCCTTATTTTTCCAATTTTGTCACTTCGATTTCTCCGCCGCAGATTTTACATCGGTAGTTTTCCGGATGATCGGTGATCCTGCTTCTTCTCATCCGATAACTGGTGCTGCCGCAATTTTTACAGGTCAGTTTGTAGCGCAGCTTCTGCGGATCGGCAGGATATTCATCCCGGCTTGCGGTTCTGCTGATCCGGTAACCGTATGCACGATTCACGCGATCGACAAGTGCTTTCCAGTTGCTTCCGTGATTCTGACATCCCCTGCAAGTGTGTAAAAGCTCATGAATGATGACTTCTTTGATTGTTTTATCGTTCTCCTTTGCGAGCCGGGCAGAAATTTCCAGTTTAAACTCCAGCTGTCCGCCGCGGCTGAATACCCGACAGCTCCCCAGTCTTTTCAAGGCTCTGTTGTTCTCTCGAATTTCCGCGATTCGATTCGACGGGTAAATTCCGATGACGGCCAGCTCCTGCAGCGCCTCCGCAGCCAGCCTGTGCAGCCGTATTTCAAATTCACTCCTTGCATTTATGTTCATAATCCTTAACCTGACTGTCCCTAAAACTATGACCCTGTACCCGTAAGCTGCTTCGGTTTTTATGATGTTTCATGTGAAACAGTCGTTATAAATGTACAGATTTCAACAATTCGATCAAACGGTTCAATTCTTCTGTGCCGTAATACTCCAGTTGGATATTTCCTTTTTTTCCTTTTTCATTGATCGTGACTCTTGTACCGTACAGATCTTTCAGCTCGCTTTCTACGTGAACAGTGTCTGCGCTTTTCATCTTCTTTACCGGTCTTTTTTTCGGTTTTCCCGCTTTAGATGCCAGCTCTTCGGTTTTTCTTACGGACAGGCCTTCCTCGATGATTTTTCGGCAAAGCTCTGCCTGCAGTTTCTTATCCTCGACAGGGATCAGCGCCCGGGCATGTCCGGCAGTAAGTCTTCCTTCTGCTACCAGACGGCGGATCTCCTCCGGAAGCTTCAAAAGACGCAGCGCATTCGTAATATATGGTCTGCTCTTGCTGACACTCTTGGACACCTCTTCCTGTGTCATGCCATAGGTGCGGATCATCTGCTCAAGTCCCTCTGCTTCCTCTATAGGATTCAGATCTTCCCGCTGCATATTTTCGATAATGGCGATCAGCATGTTCTCTTCATCAGAAAACTCCCGTATCAGGCAGGGAACTTCCTTTAACTGCGCTCCCCTTGCCGCTCGCCAGCGCCGTTCGCCGGCAACGATTTCATATCCGTGTCCCTGCTTTCTCACCACCAGGGGCTGAATGATCCCATGCTCTCTGATCGAAGCCGACAGTTCGTTGATCTTTTCTTCATCAAAGTTTTTACGGGGCTGATTCTCATTGGGTTTTATATCGTTAATATTGATATAGACGACCCGATCTACAGAGTCGTCTTCTTCACGTTGATATTTTTCTTCTTCGGGTCTGTCGACAGGCGCCTGGTCAGCAAAAAGCGCATCCAGTCCCCTTCCCAGTCCTCTGTTCTTTCCTTTCGCCGGCGCCATCACTTATTTTCCTCCCACTCAAGAAATTCTTCAGCAAAATCGTTGTATGCTTCTGCTCCCCTGGATCTCGGATCATATTCCGTTATGGCCATGCCAAAGCTCGGCGCTTCGGCCAGTCTGATATTGCGGGGGATCACCGTAGAATAAACTTTAGAACCGAAGTACTTTTTCACCTCCTGTACGACCTGTACAGAAAGATTCGTTCTTCCGTCAAACATGCTGAGGATGACCCCTTCGATCTCCAGTTCTCTGTTGAGATTCTTTTTTACCAGTTCGATGGTGCTGACCAGCTGGCTAACGCCCTCCAAAGCGTAAAATTCACATTGGATCGGTATCAGTACGCTTTCCACTGCAGTCAGAGAGTTGATGGTCAAAAGACCCAGAGACGGCGGGCAGTCAATGAAAATATAATCATAATCCCCTTTTATTCTCTGTATGGATTTCCGAAGCCGTTTCTCTCTTCCTTCCAGTTCGACCAGCTCAATTTCCGCACCTGCCAGATCAACACTGGCGGGTATGATATCCAGATTCTTTATTCCGGTATGAATGATGGCTTTTCTTGTATCAAAATTGTCCTCTATCAGAAGATCGTATACGGTGTACTGCAGATCCTTTTTCGAGATGCCGATACCGCTGGTCGTGTTTCCCTGCGGATCTATATCCAGCATCAGAATCTTTTTTCCCTTCAGCGCCAGACTTGCGCCTAAATTTATATTGGTCGTCGTCTTTCCTACTCCGCCCTTTTGATTAAATATTGCTATAGCTTTTCCCAATGTTTTTCCTCCTGACTAAAGAAAGTACTTCATTCATTATATATGATGCGGATGGAATTTACCACCGTTTTCCTAAAAAAAGTGGATGTTTCACGTGAAACATCCACTTTTTTTAGGAATAACGATCTTCACTTCTACATATTCGCCCTTGTCCGCTTCGTAAAATTTTGCGCTCTTTTCCATATCATGTATCTGCTAAAAAGCCTTCTTTATAGTATTCATATATATTTTATAACTTATGTAGTTTACCTTTCGCTTTCGGCGGTTATTCTCTTCCTCTCTGGCAAGAACATCCTCGATCAGCTTTTCTGTCTGCTTCACGTTCAAATTATTATTGATCACCCGCTGCAGGATTTTTTCCCGCAGCTGTGCATCCTCGACCTTCAGCAGCGCTCGGGCATGACGCTCTGTCAGCCTGGCCTCCGCCAGTTTTTTCTGGATGTCCGGCGGAAGAGTAAGGATCCGCAGCTTATTGGATATGGTAGATTGTCTTTTGCCGATCTTATCTGCAAGTTCACCCTGCGTCAGTGCAAATTCATCGATCAGCCGTTTATAGGCGTAAGCTTCCTCAATAAAGCTCAGATTCTCCCGCTGCACGTTTTCTACTACGGAGATCAGCGCCGCATCCTT
>CALXJA010000162.1 GCA_944388465.1 uncultured Emergencia sp. | reverse complement strand
AAGATCAGGCTTCAGGAGCCACACACGAGCCGGTCTGGACATGTAAAGTACCGTGGCTTTCGCTTTGAACACGTGCAATTTTCCCGTTCTGGTATTCATACCCATAGCGCCTATGCCCCTCTTTTTTCCGTTCTCTACAACGGTCATAAGCGCTGTCGCTTCTGTACGGTCAAAGATCCGCACGCCCAGCTTCTTCAGCTGTTTATAGAGAGCCGGTTTAAAGGTGGAACCCCAGACTCTGAGCGTAAATTTATTCTTATAGTCATAGGCAAACATCAGCTTGGTCTGCGCATCGCGGAATTCTGCGCCGACAAATTCATCTTCGGTATCCCGGATCTTTCCGCCGTAGCTTTCCAGATCCAGCAGGCGGTCATAACCCTCACGACATTCGATATAGTGCGCGATACCGTTGCTGTAGTGGTTCTGCTCATCCACATAAGCTTCGGCGATCTCTTCCGGCGTTACCTGGGAGCAGGGATTGGTACAGGCAGATTCCCAGTGGTCGAAACCGGTGCCGGCGCTTCCGCTTCTGATCGTAGCGCCTTTTTCTACCAAAATGACGGACTTGCCTTTTTCTGCGGCTGCAATAGCGGCAAAGCAGCCGGCAAGACCGCCGCCCAGCACCAGAACCTCAGCTTCGTCGGTCTGCACATCGCCGATCTCGTTTGCATAAGGCCATTTATACTCTTTCATGATCTTGATCTTCTCCTTCCAATAATATTTTGCAAAATCTATTCTATATTTTATAAAATATCACTTTTTCACTAAAAAATCAATAATATTTGAAAATTTTTTGCAATCTGTATTTGATAAATTGCAAATTAATTGCAAATATTGCAATCTGGTGGTAGAATGGTCTAAGCAAGCCCATGGAGGTAAACAAAAATGGGAGATAAAATGACTTTAACAGAGCAGATCTATCATGAGCTCTACCGCGATATTACGACGCAGAAACTCCACTGTGGCCAGAAGCTGACCCTGTCCGATCTGCGGAAACGTTTTAATGTCAGCCAGACGCCTATTCGGGAAGCGCTTACCCGTCTGACCGAAAACGGTCTGGTTAACTATTATTCCAATTCCAGCGTTACTGTCATCGAATTTTCAGAAAGCGATATCCGTGAACTGTTTCAGTGCATCAGCGAATTTGACGCCCTGGCGATCACCTTCTGCAAAAATTCTTTTTCGCATGTACCGCTGCTGTATGATCTGAAAAAAAACGTCGAAACCGGAAATAAACTGCTGAAAGACGGCGATATAGACGGCTGGACACACTATTCCGACCAGTTTCATCTTATCTTTTACCGTCATGCGCAAAATCACTATCTGGATGATTCCGCGCAAAAACTCCGCGCCAAAATCGATATTCTTTCCACAATGTATTATTACGACGATCCCGTTCATGTGGAAAATATCAACAGCGGCCACAACGAGATCCTCTACTTCATCAAGGAAAATGATTTTGCCGAAGCGGCAAAGATCATGCGGACCCATCTGCAGTACAATATGGTTTACGCCTTCAACGCATATAAAGAATTTGAAGCACAGCAATTCGGACGCAGATGATAAACAGAAAATCCCCTGTACGAAAGCATTTCCGCTTCCTTCGCCGCAGGGCACACCACGCGAAAAAACCGGTCAGAAAGCATTCTGCCGGTTTTTCCGTATATTATGGTAAACACATGATGAACTTAGCGCTGTACTCTCCCCGAACCGTCGCCGGAAGCAAGCTTCTCCACCTCGTCTGCCGTGACCATATTGAAGTCTCCTTCAATGGTATGCTTCAGGCAGGAGGCCGCGGCCGCAAATTCAATGATCTCCTGCGGTTCCTTATTTTCCATGCAGGCGTAAATCAATCCTGCGCCAAAGCTGTCGCCGCCGCCTACACGATCAACAATATGCACCATGTAACGTTTGCTCAGATAATACGCGCCGTCTGCATACAGCATAGCAGACCAGCCGTTATCGCTGGCTGACAGAGATTCCCGCAAGGTAATGGCTACCTTTTTAAAGCCGAATCGCTGAGCCAGCTGCTTCGCTACGCTTCTGTACCCCTGCCGGTCTACCTTTCCGCCGGTAATATCTGTATTTTCGGCGCGGATGCCGAAAACATCTGCCGCATCCTCTTCATTGGCGATGCAGACATCTACGTACTGGCAGAGTTCTCCCATGACCTCGCCGGCCTTTTCTCTGGACCAGAGCTTCTTCCGGTAGTTCAGATCGCAGGAGATCGTGATCCCCCGTTCCTTCGCCGCCTTGCAGGCCTGCAGACAGATCTCCGGAAGACTGCCGCCCAGTGCCGGTGTGATCCCGGTAAAATGGACCCACTGCGCGCCTTCAAAGATTCTGTCCCAGTCGAAATCTTCAGGCTCCGCTTCGGCTATTGCCGAACCGCTGCGGTCGTAGATCACCTTCGACGGTCTCTGTGAGGCGCCCTTTTCCAGAAAATAGATGCCGACTCTGTCGCCGCCCCGGGCAATACAGGAAGTATCCACACCCAGCCGACGCAGAGAATTCACCGCTGCCTGACCGATCTCGTGCTGCGGCAGCCTGGTGACGAAACAGGCATCCAAACCGAAATTAGCCAGCGATACCGCCACATTCGCTTCACCTCCGCCGTAGGTCGCGCCATACCGCTCTGCCTGCAAAAATCGATAATACCCCTCCGGCGCCAGCCGGAGCATAATTTCTCCAAAGGTCACGACTTTCTTTCCCATTGTGCTCATCTCCTTATTTTCTTATCTCTTTCACTTTCTCCGCAGTCTGTGCCGTAATACGCCTAATTTCATCAAACCGGCCGGCTTCGATCAGATCTTCTTTTACCATGAAGCTGCCGCCGCAGGCCACTACCTGCTTCAGCTGCAGATAAGAAGCCAGATTTTCTGTATTGATCCCGCCTG